>CAMALN010000150.1 GCA_945836565.1 uncultured Lachnospiraceae bacterium | reverse complement strand
CGTAGGGGAATCGAACCCCTGTTTTCGCCGTGAGAGGGCGACGTCTTAGCCGCTTGACCAACGAACCATATCTTGTTTTAATCTGCGTCATCACTCGACGACTTGCTTAGTATAACAGAACATTATTTTAAATGCAAGCATTTTTTGAAAAAAATTTTAAAAATGTTTTTGGTAAAAATTTACAGTATTTTTTGTCAGTTTTTCGCGAAATTGTTTCATAGGTATTGATTTACTTTAAGTAATAAGTTATATTCTAATAGGTACATTATATTATAGTTGAAAGGGGATAGCTATATGAGAACATGTCATGTGTGCGGACGCGAGGTTGACGACAAAACATATATATGTCCTGATTGTGGGGCAGAGGTAGTCGGAAGCTCCGGAGGGCTTACACTTAAGGCTAATGCACCGGAGAAGAAGAAAGCAGTTAATACACTTGGAACTACAATTAGTACAGGTTCCGGACTTACAGATATATTGAGGGCAGATGATGAAGGTGATAATTCGGATTTTTACGGTTCTATGCCGAATCCGACTTCGTACGATTTGACCGACTATGAAAGTAGTAAGAAGGCTAAGAATCATTATGGACCGCTCATATTTAAGATTGTGGTAGTAGGTATAATAGCATTTGTGATGTATCTGCTTATTGCTAAGATATTCCTTAAGAAGGATGGTTCAGAGAGCTACAAGGAGGCCCTCGATACATATATTGAAGCCATAAATGAAGCAGATTTGGATAAGATGGAATTTGTAAGCCCTGCATTCCTTACTGACAGGACAAGTGAGTCTAAAAAGGCGTTGTCAAGGCTTGATGGAGTTAAGATTGACAAGTATGAGATTGAGGAAACATATTTTCTGAATGCAGAGGAAAGAGAGAAGCTTCAGGAGTCGATAAAGGCTGCAACAACAAGAACACCGAAGTTTTCAGACGTAGTAAATATCAAGCTTCGAATATATGGTGAGCTCAAGGATTTAGTGCCGACAGGTGCTAAGAATGGTACGATTATCGTCCAGGCAGTATGTATAAGAGACAGCTGGTACATATTGCTGGAGGAATATGAAGAGATAAAGTTCAATTAGTATTATAAAATACACATCTTTTGCATATCATCAGCAGTGATAGCAAAGGATGTGTATTTTTATGCAGAAGGCCGGGAGATAATCCGGGGGCTTGTGATATTTACACCAGCTCTGCGATGCCTGTCACACCTACAAATATCTGTGATATTTTGTACCAAGTAGGAAAATCAACTATGCCGCTTTTGGGAAGTCCGAAAATCCCCTGGAAGGCGGATACGGCATCCTTAGTTGCAGGTCCGTATATGCCGTCTTCGGTTATTTGTGGGATAGCAGGATAATTTCTGCTTATACGATTGAGCTGCTGCTGTATAGCTAGAACAGCCTCTCCACGGGAGCCTATGTTAAGGTCGTAGCCCGGATATGACGAAGGTATGCCTGATACCAGATCGGCTGTGCCTATAAATACATCACTTCCATAATAGTATCTTAGGATATCTATGGCGGTGAAGCCATCATCTCCCAGATCCTTTGAACCCCATTGACTCATCCAGTTAGGGCATTTGACGCGTTTGCCGTCACAATACTGTGTCAGTATAGGCTGTCTTACGTTTGGTTTTCCTATATAGTTGTTGTACACGTTGTCAACGGCTTCTGATATACTGTCATATATTGTCTGACCATATACCCATTTGTGGTCATATGCAGTCGATGAGGTTATAGTGAAGTTGTAGCCCTTGTTCCTGTACCATTCTGTGTAAACCCTGTTTAAGGTAAAGGACATTATTGCAAGAACATTTGCTGTGATGGTTGCGTCAGACCAGGTAGAATATATCTCACTGCTAGCAACATTTTTTATATAATCAAGGTATGGAACATAGTAGTTGGTAGCGGTGCTGTCTGAAGGAACGCCGTCATGTACAACTATTGTTTCGGGTACGACGATGCGGCTCAGTACAATCTCGCCGGTCTCTGACAGAGGTTTAATCGAGCTTTCGGCTATCTTGGGCGGGAAATATTCGAATAAGGTGTGACCGGGGATGACTATAGGATTGTAGCTATCTTGAACATTTGGTGAACGAGTAAGTCGAATGGTCTGCACGCCCACGGATTTGGAGTATATCTGTACTCCGGTTACGTAGGCGGTGTCATAGCCCGGATGGCTTACCTTGATATTGTATTCCGAGTATGGCTGATTGTCGCTTGGTGACTGTGAATAAGCATTAGGCGGAGCTTCCAGCATTATGCCCGGAATATGCCCATAGGTGTCGGTGGTTTCCTCATATAACACGTCATTGGGATAACCGGTATTGGCTATCTCTATTGTAGAGTTACTGATTGGAGTCAGCCCGTCCTCTTCGGTGACGAATATATCAAGCTCACCTAAGAGGTCTTCGGTTGAAGTTATATTATCCATAAATATATCCTGAAATTCACTCCCTATAATATATGATGCGTGTCAAGAAAAAATGCTTGACAATGTCAGCTTATTGTTATAATATGTCTAAGGCTTGTAAAGTAAATGTACTTGACGACTGAAAAGAAATTGCTGATAAATTATATATTTTTAATTTTTTATGGAAAAGATAGTAAGGCAGTCAATGCTCTATGATTTCTATGGAGAGCTGTTGACGGAGCATCAAAAAAGTATATATGAGGATGTTGTGATAAATGACCTCTCGTATTCGGAGATAGCGAACCTGAACGGCATATCGAGACAGGGTGTGTATGACCTTATCAAGCGATGTGATAAGATATTGGAGGATTATGAGAGCAGACTCAGACTGGTTGAGCGGTTTGAGACAGCAAGAGAGAAGATAGCAGGTATGCGGGATACCATAGCTGAGCTTAAGAAGGAAGAAAACTCAGCTGAATATGAAAGCCTGCTAGCACGTATGGATGCAATGATGGTTGATTTGTTGGAACAATTTTAACGAGGGTTTGATATGGCATTTGACAGCTTAACGGATAAATTGCAAAACGTATTCAAAAAGCTTAAGAGCAAAGGTATGCTTACGGAGGCCGATGTTAAGGAGGCTATGAAGGAGGTTAAGCGAGCTCTTTTGGAGGCTGATGTAAACTTTAAGGTTGTTAAGCAGTTTATCGCTTCGGTCAGCGAGCGTGCAGTCGGAGAAGAGGTATTAAAGGGCCTTAATCCGGGGCAGATGGTTATAAAGATTGTTAAAGAAGAGATGGATAAGCTTATGGGTTCTGAGACGACCGAGCTTAAGCTTCTTCCTTCAAATGAGATAACTATTATTATGATGTGTGGTTTGCAGGGTGCAGGTAAGACAACCACTGTTGCAAAGCTGGCAGGACAGTATAAGAATAAGGGCAAGAGGCCGCTCTTGGTTGCATGTGATATATACAGGCCGGCAGCTATAAAGCAGCTCGAGATAAACGGTGAGAAGGTTGGCGTACCGGTATTTGCCATGGGAGATGGTCATAAGCCTGTGAATATAGTAAAGGCTGCGATTGAACATGCTTCTAAGAATGGAAATAACATATTATTTATAGATACTGCAGGTCGTCTTCATGTGGATGAAGAGATGATGGCAGAGCTTCAGGAGATAAAGTCTGAAGTACAGGTTACATACACCATACTTACAGTTGATGCGATGACAGGTCAAGATGCAGTCAATGTTGCGACCTCGTTCAACGATCAGATTGGCATAGATGGTGTCATACTTACAAAGCTCGACGGTGATACAAGAGGTGGTGCGGCGCTTTCGATAAAGGCTGTAACCGGAAAGCCTATCCTGTATGCAGGTATGGGAGAGAAGCTGACGGACCTTGAACAGTTTTATCCGGATAGAATGGCAAGCCGTATACTTGGAATGGGCGATGTTGAGAGCCTTATCGAGAAGGCACAGAGTGCTATCGATGAGGAAAAGGCAAAGGAGATGGAGCAGAAGCTTCGTAAGGCATCCTTTGATTTCAATGATATGCTGGACCAGTTTGAACAGATGGAGAAGATGGGTGGCATGAATGACATTCTGAAGATGTTGCCTGGATTCAGCAGCAATAAACAGCTCAAGAATGTTGAGATAGATGACAATGCGATGAATATGCCTAAGGCGATTATCTATTCGATGACTCCTGCGGAGAGAAGTAATCCGGATATAATCAATCCGAGCCGCAAGAAGAGAATAGCAGATGGAGCGGGAGTTCCGGTAAGCGAGGTAAATAAGCTTATAAAGCAGTTTGAACAGTCTAAGAAGATGATGAAGCAGATGTCAGGTCTTATGGGCGGTGGAAAGAGAAAGGGCTTTAAATTACCTTTCGGTTTCTAATTAATTTTGATAATAGGAAAACTATTATATAGATTACACAACGAAAGTTGAATATGATAAGGAGGTGAATTGACGTGGCAGTAAAGATCAGATTGAGAAGAATGGGATATAAGAAGCATCCGTTTTATAGAGTAATCGTAGCAGACTCTAGATCACCTAGAGATGGTAGATTTATCGA
>CAMALN010000149.1 GCA_945836565.1 uncultured Lachnospiraceae bacterium | reverse complement strand
ATTTGCACTTGATGCGGGATATCTTATTACAGAAATAATGGATATTGTTAACAATGATATGGATATTCTCATTCTGGATACTTCTGCGGCATGTCATATGCCGGATGTACTTGAGATGCCATATCGACCACCTCTTAGAGGAAGTGGGGAAGCAGATGAAAAGGCCTTTACCTATAGATTGTCTTCGCTTACCTGTCTGGCAGGGGATATTATAGGAGATTACAGCTTTGATGAAAGGCTTGAAATAGGAGATCGACTGATATTTGAGGATATGGCAATATATTCCATGGTAAAGAATAATACCTTTAACGGTATACCGCTTCCGGCCATAGCCTTACTTGAGGACGGAAAAACAAAGGTGATAAAGGAATTTGGATATGATGATTTCAAGAACAGATTGTCTTAATAGTATTCCAAGGGATGATGGTTTTTTCATGCCGGCAGAATATGCAAGGCATAAGGGAACCATTATGGTGTGGCCGGAAAGACCGGGTTCATGGCCTGATAAGGCTGTGGCAGCAAGAAGGGCATTTTCAGATATAATAAGAAAGCTTGCAAAGCATGAAAAAGTGTATCTGGCAGTATCAGAAACAAGCAGAGATTCGGCGGTTTCAATGCTTGGAGATTTGGAAAATGTAGAGATAGTTGAGATAGCAACAGATGACGCATGGGCAAGAGATATTGCTCCGACCTTCGTGACAGACAAAAAAGGAAGGGTTAGGGCGATTAACTGGTCATTTAATGCATGGGGCGGAGAATATAATGGTCTTTATGCATCATGGGAAAAGGACGATGCATTTGCAAAGGCTATTGCGGATAAGCTTTCGTATGAGGTTTATGATGCAGCACCATTTGTGCTTGAGGGCGGCTCCATTCATAGTGATGGTGAGGGTACAGTGATAGTTACTGAAAGCTGTTTACTCAGTATGGGGAGAAATCCTGTGCTAAGCAAGCAGGAGATAGAGGAAAAGCTTAAGCAGTATCTTGGCTGTGAAAAGGTTATCTGGCTTCCTTATGGGATATATAATGACGAAACAGATGAGCATGTTGATAATGTGTGTTGTTTTGTCGGACCGGCTAAGGTAGTGCTTGCCTGGACTGATGATGAAAATGACCCGCAATACAAAATGTCAAAGGAAGATTTGGATATTCTTGAAAATGAGGTGGATGCAAAGGGAAGAAGGCTTAGTGTGACAAAGCTTCCTATACCGGATAACGCTATTTGTGTAACAAAGGAAGACCTTTTAGGATATGAGTTTGAGGAAGGCGAGGACGTAAGAGAAATTGGAGAAAGACTTGCTGCATCCTATGTGAATTTCTATGTGGCAAATGACGTGGTTTTACTTCCGGCCTTTGGCGGGGATAATAAACAAAGTGACGATAGGGCAAGAGACATACTTAAGGAGCTTTTTCCTGACAGAAGGGTCTGTCAGATAGCTGCAAGGGATATACTTCTCGGAGGAGGCAATATTCATTGTATTACACAGCAGATTCCTTGCAGCAATGATGCAGGTTAAGGTAAAGATAGATTATTAGAAGAAACGGAGATATATTATGGATAAGGTAAGAGTTGCGGCGATTCAGATGAATTGTAATTTATCTGTTTCTGACAATTTAGTAAAGGCTGAAGCCATGATAAGAGATGCGGCAGCAGATGGAGCAAAAGTGATTTTACTTCCTGAGCTTTTTGAAAGACCATATTTCTGCCAGGAAAGACAGTATGGATATTATAATTATGCACTTTCAGTAGAAGAAAATCCGGCTGTTAAGCTTTGTATGAAGCTTGCTAAGGAGCTTGAGGTTGTTCTTCCTGTTAGCTTTTATGAGAAGGCGGGAACAGTATTATATAATTCTATAGCGTGTATAGATGCGGATGGAACAAATCTTGGAATATATAGAAAGACTCATATTCCTGATGATCATTTCTACCAGGAAAAGTTTTATTTTACTCCGGGCAACACCGGCTTTATGGTGTTTGATACAAGGTATGCAAAGCTTGGAATCGGAATCTGCTGGGATCAATGGTTCCCTGAAGCAGCAAGATGTATGGCACTTATGGGAGCACAGCTTCTGATGTATCCTACTGCAATTGGTGCTGAGCCTATACTGGAAAGTGACAGCATGCCGCATTGGAGAAGATGCATGCAGGGACATTCAGCAGCAAATCTTACACCGGTTATAGCAGCAAACAGAATTGGTCTTGAGGAGGTTATGCCATGTGATGAAAATGGTGGACAAAAGTCTGAGCTTTTATTCTATGGCTCTTCATTTATGACAGATGGAGTCGGAGAGGTCATTGCACAGGCTTCACGGGATAAGGAGGAGATTATTTATCAGGACTATGATTTCAAGGAATTAGAGGATTACAGAATGTCATGGGGAGTATTTCGTGACAGAAGACCAAATATGTATAAAAAGTTAGTAGAGTGAAGGAGCTTTTGACCATAAATATTTCTTTACTTTTATTAGAATATGCTGTATAATCCAGTAAATTGTCCGTATTGTAAGATTTTGCATACGGTTATATATTTAAAAGCTGTGACGGAGAATGCAGTAGAAAAGACGCGACAGAGATGATGGACGATAGGATACGTTTGTTGTTGATTAACTGCTTTGCAGATGTTAGATAATGAATGTTGAATTGGCGTTGAGAGCCATCTTGTGACACTGCTATATGCTAAACACTACCTGAGCTGACACATCGAAAGCTAAGCTTTCCCGAAAAGTATTACAATCGGAAATCAAGAGTGCTAGGTGTGTACGTATTATCACGTTACGATATAAGAGAGAAGGCGAAAGCCTTAATGCGGGTGGTACCGCGGATAATTACAGATTATTCGTCCCGAGACAATTAGTTTTGTCTCGGGATTTTCTTTTTTGTTTGATTAGGAAAGATGCCTAATCAAGCGTAGGCTTGTTGATATAAAAGAAAGTAGTAGAGACATATATTTATTTTAGAAAAGGAGAATCAAAATGCAGCCAAATATTTACAGAGACATGACAATGGAAAATATCACTGAAGAGCTTATCGGCAAGGAGCTTCGTATAGCGGGCTGGGTAGAGAATATCCGTGACCACGGTGGTGTATCATTTGTTGATTTAAGGGATATGTACGGTGTGATGCAGGTAGTTATGCGTGACACTACACTTCTTGACGGTATAACAAGAGAAGAGTGTATATCTGTTGAGGGTGTTATCCAAAAGAGAGATGAGGAAACCTACAATCCAAAGATTCCTACAGGAACAATCGAGCTTGAGGCTCACAAGGTTGATATACTTGGTAAGGTATACAGACAGCTTCCGTTTGAGGTAGCTACTTCAAAGGAGGTCAGAGAGGATGTACGTCTTAAGTACAGATATCTTGACCTTAGAAACCGTAAGGTTAAGGAGAATATGATATTTAGATCAAAGGTTATAAGCTTCCTTCGTGAGAAGATGACTGAGATGGGCTTTATGGAGATTCAGACTCCTATCCTTTGTGCATCATCACCTGAGGGTGCAAGAGATTATATCGTTCCTTCAAGAAGATATAAGGGTAAGTTCTATGCACTTCCGCAGGCACCGCAGCAGTATAAGCAGCTTCTCATGGTGTCAGGCTTTGATAAGTATTTCCAGATAGCTCCTTGCTTCAGAGATGAGGATGCAAGGGCTGACCGTTCACCGGGAGAGTTCTATCAGCTTGACTTTGAGATGAGCTTTGCAACTCAGGAGGATGTATTTAAGGTTGGTGAAGAGGTATTAACAGCTACATTTAAAAAGTTTGCACCAAAGGGTTATGAGGTAACAGAAGCACCTTACCCAATCATAAGCTATAAGCAGGCTATGCTTGAGTTTGGTACAGATAAGCCGGACCTTCGCAACCCGCTTAGAATAATAGACGTAACAGATTTCTTCCAGAAGTGTACCTTTGCACCTTTCCATGGAAAGACTGTAAGAGCAATAAATGTTCCTAAGAAGCTTTCAAAGGGACAGCATGAGAAGATGCTCAAATTTGCCCAGTCAATCGGAATGGGTGGACTCGGATACCTTGAGGTACTTGAGGACGGAAGCTATAAGGGACCTATCGACAAGTTTATCCCGGATGATATGAAGCTTAAGCTTAAGGATATAGCTAATCTTAAGGAGCTTGATACTATCTTCTTTATCGCAGATACTGAGAAGATGGCAGCCTTATATGCAGGACAGATTAGAACAGAGCTTGGTGTAAGACTTGAGCTTCTTGAGAAGAATGCATATCGTTTCTGTTATATAAATGATTTCCCGATGTATGAGTTCGATCCTGACGAGAAGAAGATTGGCTTCACTCACAATCCGTTTTCAATGCCACAGGGCGGTCTTGACGCACTTAATACAAAGGATCCGCTTGATATTCTTGCTTATCAGTACGATATCGTATGTAATGGTGTTGAGCTTTCATCGGGTGCGGTCAGAAACCATGATATGCAGATTATGGAAAAGGCATTTGAGATAGCAGGCTATGATAAGGAGGTGCTTGAGGCTAAGTTCGGAGCATTATACAATGCATTCC
>CAMALN010000148.1 GCA_945836565.1 uncultured Lachnospiraceae bacterium | reverse complement strand
GTGGCACAGTATACCCTGGTGGGGGTAGGCAGTGTGTTCCTGTTTGTATTTATGATTCTCACCAGACAGTCCATAGCATCAGGGCAGCAGCTTCTGGTGATTCGCTCGGCTCCGTCAGCTCAGAACAGGATAGAGAGTACAGTGTCAGTGCATTTCAACGATAAGGCACGTCTTACGATGAAGAATATATCGCAGGATACCTGCGAGCATGTATACAGGGTGAGGGAGAACACGCTTCATAAGGCTGATAAGAAGAATAAAATATGTATATCAGAGCGGCTTATGAAGCTCGAGGGAGTAACGGCGGTGAACCTGCTGGAGCAAAATATGAGCTAGTGATGTCGTGTCCGGTTTGAGTATATCCAAGGAGTCTGTATATGAAGTTGAAACGAAGTGTCGCCTGTATATTGGCAAATGTACTGCTGCTTATCACAGTGTGTGCTGCTGAATATATCGATAACGAATACGCCTTAGCGGATGTATCTGTAAGCACCGGTACACACAAGACAACTGACGTAGCCTGTATAAAACCGGATATAGCATATCTTGATTATTACGGACTTGGAGAATTCACTACAGCCCTGCCGGTACTTCATATAGACACAGAGGGTGAAAGGATAAGCAGGGAAGTAAAGCTTGCAGCACATATGGCAGTCTCTGAGGCCGGCACGGATGGAGAGGAGCGCTTGGTAACAGATGAGCCTGACTGGCAGACTGCGATTACCATAAATTACAGAGGTGCTTCATCATATTCTCAGTTTGACAAAAAGCAGTACAGGATAAAGCTTGAAAGAAAATGTGAGTTCCTGGGCATGGGAGCAAATGATGAATGGGTGCTTAATGGCCCATTTCTGGATAAGACGCTTATTAGGAATAAGCTTGTATACGGCCTTGGCAGGCAGATATTTGAGTGGGCACCGGATAGTCGTTTTGTGGAGCTTTTTGTGAACGGTGAATACAAGGGTGTGTATCTTGCTACAGAGCCTGTTACAAATGGAGAAAGCAGACTCAGGTTGTGTGAATTCGGACTTGCAAGCGGACAGACGGCATACATTGTGAAGAGGGAGAGGCTTGGTACAGAGGATGAACCGCTTGATGTCTACGGACATTATGCGGGGAAGACAAACAATGACCTGTACATAGATTATCCGACGGCGACTCATATTACAAAGGCGCAGCGCCAATGGATAGAGAAGGATATAGATAGCTTTGAGAGAGTGCTTTATGGCGATGGATTTGCAGATGAAGAGTACGGATATGCACGATACATCGATGTGGATAATTTTGTGGATTATGTTGTGCTAAATGAAGCAGTGATGAATTGTGATGCGGGGAATCTCTCTACCTATATATATAAGGAGCTTGGAGGCAAGCTTCAGCTTGCCATATGGGATTACAATAACTGCTTTGACAACTATCAGTGGTTTGCAGCAGACTACGAAGAATTCTATATGCAGGATGCGGCTTGGTTTTCACAGCTTTTAAAGGACAGAGCATTTGTAGATAAGGTTGTGAACAGATACTATGAGCTGCGAGAGGGGATTCTCAGCGAGGAGTATCTGTATGGACAGATTGATGCCTATATAGAGGAGCTCGGCGATGCTGTTGACAGGAATTACGCAATCTGGGGCTATACCTTTTACAGCAAAATGCTCATAGATACAAATGAACTGCGTATCAATCCTACAAGCTATGAGGAGGCGGTAGCCCAGCTTAAGGGTGCGATACATATGCGACTTACATTTCTGGATGAAAATATAACAAGGCTGTATGAGGGATGTATCAATTAAATATGATAGGGATTGCCGGGAGTAGAAATGATTAAGGTAATGAGTGTGTTTGGAACGAGACCGGAGGCTGTAAAAATGTGTCCGCTCATTAAACATTTCGAGAAAATAAGCGAGATAGACAGCGTGGTCTGCCTTACGGGACAGCACAAGGAGATGCTGTGGCAGGTGATAGATATATTCGGAATCAGTGTGCAATATAACCTTGATATAATGCAGGAAAGGCAGACACTGACAACCATCACCGTGTCCATACTGGAGAAGCTTGAGAAGGTACTTGCTGTCGAAAAACCGGATATCGTGCTCGTACATGGGGATACCTCGACATCATTTGCGGCGGCGCTTGCTGCATTTTATCAGCAGATACCAGTGGGACATGTAGAGGCGGGGCTTAGAACCTATGACAGATATTCGCCGTTTCCGGAGGAGATGAACCGCTGTCTGACCGGAAGGATAGCGACGCTTCATTTTGCACCAACGGTAGATAATAAACGGAACCTATTGTTGGAGGGAATCAGGGAAAATGTGCACGTGACCGGAAACACTGTGATAGATGCATTTTCGACAACCATAAAGGAGGATTATGAGTACAAGAGCGATGATTTGAGAGATATAGACTTTGAGGGTAAAAGATGCATACTTATGACAGCGCACAGGAGGGAAAATCTCGGGGAAAATCTCACGAATATCTGTAGGGCAGTGAAGAGAATCGTATCTGAATTCGAGGATGTGCTCGTGGTATACCCGGTGCATAGAAATCCGGCAGTCAGTGAGACGGCAAAACGTATACTTGGTAGTGTAGACAGGGTGTATCTAACAGAGCCGCTTGATGTGGAGGATATGCATAATCTTATGGCGAGAAGCTATATGGTGATGACTGACTCGGGCGGCCTGCAGGAGGAAGCACCTGCCTGTGGTCTGCCGGTGCTTGTACTTAGAACCGAGACCGAACGCCCGGAGGCGGCGCGGGCAGGCACGGTAAAGGTAGTAGGCGTGAGCGAGAAAGGTATATATGAGAATGCAAGGCTTCTTCTGACCGATGCAAATATATACAAGCGAATGGCTCAGGCGGTAAATCCGTATGGAGACGGACGTGCCTCTGAGAGAATTGCGGATATTATATTGCAATATGGAAGAAACGCTATATAGTTAGAAGATTGCTGGCAAATGTACTGCTGTAATGGTATAATGAATTCAGCTATGTTAATGACTATATAAGGCAGGGGAATATGAAAAAGGACAAAAGAAAAAAATATCTGACAGCCCTGATGGCGATAGCAATTGCTGTTGTGGTGGGTTTGGCAGCTTATAATGGCTTTTTGAGGAATACAGAAAATATGCTTGAGGATCATCTGTATCAAAGAGCGGGAGTTATACCTGACAATATTAAAATTATAAAGATTGATGAGGAAACACTTTCCAGGCTCGGACCATATAACGAGTGGGACAGAAGCTACTTTGTAAAGCTTATAGATGTATTGAATGCAAATGAAGCTTCCGCGCCGAAAGTTATCGGTATGGATATACTCTTTAGCGGCAGCAACAACACAGAGGCAGACAGGCTTTTGGCGGAAAGTGCAAAGAGATATAAGAATCTTGTAGTAGCTACGGCAGTAACGTTTGACAGCTATGTATATAAGGCTGCAAATGGGGAGTACTACACTGCTCAGTATGTCTCAAACGAGGAAAAGCCTTATGCTGAATTGGCGGATGTAGCGGATTGTGGTTTTACAAATGCGATATTTGATGAGGATGGTTTTGTAAGGAAAACCTACACAAGTATCACATCTGATTATAATGGTGAAAGAAGGGTATATGATTCGTTTGCGTATAAGATAGTCTCAAAGCTTGGTGAGACTGTGGATTATGAGTCACAGGTTGAGATTGCATTTACAAGTAAACCGGGAGAATTCGAAGCCATCTCAATGGTGGATGTGCTGGATGGAAATATACCGGAAGGCTACTTCAAGGACTGCATTGTATTGGTGGGAGCATATGAAGAAGGCATGATGGATGCCTACCGGGTTCCTATTGAGTATTCCGAGGAAATGTATGGAGTGGAGCTGCAGGCAAATTACATATATGCGTTTTTGAATGACCGAATCATTTATGATATAAACAGTTCCCTTCAATTTCTGATAACAGTTATAGTTGTGGCTTTGTACGCATACTATGCCTTCAATACAAGACTACGTGACAGCATAATCGGGATGTTTGCCGTTATAGCAATCTATGTTCTGGCTTCACTTGGCATATATGGCTTCTTCGCGTATAAGGCGGATATTCTTGCGGTTTCGCTCGGGGTTATATTGGCGTTCATATTGTCTTTTATTTACAGACATTATGAGATGCAAAGGAGTCGGCTGACGGAAATGCGAGAGATGCTTTTTTCTATGTCGGAGGCTATGGCTGAGGCGATTGAAGGCAGAACCCCGTACAATGCTAACCATACGAAGAATGTAGCCAAAAGATGTATGGAGATGGTGGATTTCATCAATCAAAAGCATCGTGAGAAGAAAACGGAAATGCATTTTTCTAAGGAGGACAGGCAGCAGCTTTATCTTGCGGCGATGCTTCATGATGTGGGAAAGATGGATGTTCCGCTCAGGGTAATGGATAAGGCTACAAAGCTTGGAGGCAGAGAAAGAGAGTTAAGAGACAGGCTTGAGATGATTAGCCTCCGCATCGAAAATGATGCATTAAGCGGATATGTCACAAGAGAAGAGGCCGATGAAAAAATCGAT
>CAMALN010000147.1 GCA_945836565.1 uncultured Lachnospiraceae bacterium | reverse complement strand
ATAAGTCCACGGTACCTGAAATACGGTTCCCATGCTTACCCTGATTGCTCTGCGGTATAGTGGGTCGCTGCAGGCCGGTGTCAGTAATACTGCATCTACGCCCAAGGCTGCGGCACTGCGGAATATAGCACCGATATTGGTTGGATTCATTACATTTTCCAAAATTGCAATTCTTCTTGCATCTGCACAGATATCTTCTACAGAGGGAAGTGCATGACGTTGCATAGCGCACAGCATACCACGTGTTAGCTTGTATCCGGTAAGCTGTGTGAGTGTATCGAAATCAGAGGTGTACACAGGTATCTCCTCACATCTGCATATAATATCATGGGCTTGTCCATCAAGGTGCTTTCTCTCCACAAGCATGGATACAGGCTTGTATCCGGCAGAAAGTGCCCGTTCTATTACAATCGGACTTTCTGCTATGAATAATCCTTGATTAGGTTCATTTATGTGTAATAGCTGAACCTCGGACAGACGTGCATATATATCAAGCTCAGGCATATTTAAATCTGCAATTTCAATTATATTTGACATAGGCTACTCCATTTATTTGTTATTTACATAGCGATAATTATAGTGTGCATGTATATATGTGTCAAATATGGATATAATAAAAAATAGTTTTTTCTTTACTTCAAAATAAATAATGATATAATAACTTTGTGACATAAGCTACAAGCTTAAATGACAATATTATCAGAAAGGGGAAGTTTATATAATGGATAAAAAAGCAATGCATAAGCTAAGCTATGGTCTCTTTGTCCTTACTGCCAGAGAAGGTGATAAGGATAATGGATGTATCATAAATACTGCAATTCAGGCAGCGTCCACACCTAATCAGATGAGTATATGTGTAAATAAGGAAAACTATACTCATGATATGATTATGAGAACAGGGGCGTTTACGGTTTCTATAATAAGCCAGAGGGCTACGTTTGACCTGTTTAAGCATTTTGGTTTTCAAACCGGAAAAGAAGTGGATAAATTTGCAGATTACACAGCATATGCCAGAGGAGAGAACGGTATATGTTATATAACAGAGGGAACTAATGCTTATATCTCTGTAAAGGTAAGTAAAACCGAAGATATCGGTTCACACACTATGTTTATAGGTGAGATAACTGATATGGAGGTTCTGGGTGATGCCTTGTCTGCAACATATGAGTATTATATGAAGAACATCAAGCCAAAGCCGCAAGAGGTTGGCAAGACAGATGACGGACAAACCATCTGGAGATGTACAATATGTGGCTATGAATATGTAGGAGAAGAATTACCGGATGATTTCATATGTCCGCTTTGCAAGCATCCGGCATCAGATTTTGAAAAAGTAATTATTAAAACGGAGGATAAGAATATGTCAAATAAGTACGCAGGAACTAAAACAGAAAAGAATCTTTGGGAAGCATTTGCAGGTGAGTCTCAGGCAAGAAATAAGTACACATATTTTGCTTCTGTAGCAAAGAAAGCCGGATATGAGCAGATAGCGGCTTTGTTCCTTCAGACAGCAGAAAATGAGAAGGAGCATGCAAAGCTTTGGTTTAAGGCTCTTGGAGAGCTTGGTGATACTCCTACAAATCTTCTTCATGCTGCAGAAGGTGAGAATGCAGAATGGACAGATATGTATGAGAGAATGGCTAAGGAGGCTGAGGAAGAAGGCTTCACAGATCTGGCTGCTCAGTTCAGAGGTGTTGCTGCGATTGAGAAGATGCATGAGGAGAGATATCGTGCGTTACTTCATAATGTAGAGGCTATGGAAGTATTCAAGAAGAGTGGTGTAACAATGTGGGAGTGCCGTAATTGCGGACATGTTGTAGTTGGTCTTGAGGCTCCGGAGGTTTGCCCGGTATGTAATCATCCACAGGCGTTCTTCGAGGTAAGAAAAGAGAACTATTAATCAGGGTGAGAGCATAACATACGATGTAATAAAATTATATCGATTATTGGTATGATTATAAATTACAGAAGGGAAAAGCTACAATGTTGTTAAAAGAATGCTATGATAGCTTTGGTGGAAGCTATGAGGATGTTAAATCGCGTATTCCAAGTGATGCAATGATACAGAAATTTGCATTGAAGTTTTTAGCGGAGCCTAGCTTTGATAATCTGAAGGTGTCTCTTGCGGATGAAAAATATGAAGAGGCATTTCGTGCGGCACACTCATTAAAGGGCGTGTGTGCAAATCTTAGCTTTATGAAGCTTTGTGCTTCTTCGAGCGAATTGACAGAGGCACTTAGAGGGAAAAGTGCACTGTCAGTAGACAAAGACCTGTGTATGAAGCTTCTTGAAAAGGTTACCGAGGATTACAATGAAGTTATAGCTACATTGAAGAAATTAGAGCAGGCATAGAGGATGATTGTAGGGACGTTCCTTTTGTCACAAGGAGCGTCCCTCTGTTACAATCCTTGCAATTATACCTTTAGAAACACCGGTTAATCGGTTTAATTGTCGAATAGAAATACCTTTTTCGTGTAAACGAACAAGGTATTTTTTTCTTTCTATAAGAGATAATCCCTGAAAATCAGTGACTGTAGAGCATCCTGTTTCTTCCAAAATAATTTGTTTTGCAACATCGTCCGGGAGTCTTCTTTTTATTTTGTCAATATCCAAACATTCAGAATCGATTGGTTCATTGTGTAATGCATGAAAATTATCCTTCCCGCCAAATTGATCTATAATAAACAAAGTATTTACAAAGGAATTATCATTATGAATATAGCTATGAATACTACTCCACGGATAAGATGCACCAGGAAGTGGCTCTAATCCTGCTTTAACTGGATTTTGGTGGATATAGCGCACAACAGTAAGCAGGTAACGAAGGTCATCAACAGGTTCGCTGTAATATCGTCCCTGCTGCAGAAAACCTGTACGATTATATTTCATATTGAACCAAACTGCATAACTGGTATTTATTCGACGAAAGATGGTTTCTAAAGGAGTTATAGGAGTATAGATTAGTAAATGAATATGATTGTTCATAAGACAATACGCGTAGATTTCAAAACAACACTCTTCCTTGTAATATCTTAAGATGTCTAGATATTTCCTGTAATCGTGAGGTTCTTCAAAAATATATTGTCGATCCGCTCCTCGAATGACAACATGATAGATGTTTGATATGGACATAATACGTGCTTTTCTTGGCAAAATAAAACCTCCTAAAAGAATATTTCAATAAGAAATTTATTGAGAATGAAAATAAGAAAAATAGAATGTGTGAAAAGATACATATCTGAATGTATAGAACACAATCCACAAATTAATTATAAATCATCTTTATGAAAAGTAAAGATGAAAAATAATCATTTTCATAATCCGTGTAGGGTGTGAAAAATAACATAAATGAAAAATAACATTTCTAAATGTTGCACTTTTATATTTCAATATGTTAGTATAATAAAATGCAAAGATACAGATACTTTGGATACAAAAATAAAATGTGACAGAGGGACACTCTATGTGACAAAAGAAGCGTCCCTGATGGAGGTAAATATGAAACTAGGAATCGTCGGGCTTCCGAACGTTGGAAAGAGTACATTATTTAATTCATTGACAAAGGCCGGAGCAGAGTCGGCGAACTATCCGTTCTGTACAATTGATCCAAATGTCGGAGTTGTACCGGTACCGGATAAGAGACTTGATGCACTTACCGAGATGTATCATTCTGCAAAGACAACACCGGCTGTAATAGAATTTGTTGATATAGCAGGTTTGGTTAAGGGAGCATCGAAGGGTGAAGGTCTTGGTAACCAATTTCTTGCAAATATTAGAGAGACAGATGCCATAGTTCATGTAGTCAGATGCTTTGAGGATACAAATGTTATCCATGTTGATGGTTCGGTAGACCCAATAAGAGATATCGAGACAATTAATTTCGAGCTTATATTTGCAGATATAGAGGTTCTTGATAAGAGAATAGCAAAGAATACGCGTGCAGCGGCAAATAACAAGCTGGTTGCAAAGGAGCTTGAGCTTGAGAAGAGACTTAAGGAGCATCTTGAGTCGGGAAATCTTGCTATATCATATAAGACAGATGATGAGGACGAGCTCAAGTGGCTTAAGGAGTACAACCTTCTTACAGGCAAGCCGGTTATATTTGCAGCAAATGTTGGAGAGGATGACCTTGCAGATGACGGAGCATCAAATGAGTATGTTCAGAAGGTTAAGGAATATGCTAAAAGCTTTGGAAGTGAGGTATTTGCGGTATGTGCACAGATAGAGCAGGAGATATCTGAGCTTGAGGATGACGAGAAGCAGATGTTCCTTGAGGAGCTTGGCGTATCGGAGTCAGGCTTGGATAAGCTTATCAAGGCAAGCTATTCGTTACTTGGACTTATAAGCTACCTTACCTCGGGAGAGGATGAGACAAGAGCATGGACTATTACCAAGGGGACTAAGGCACCTCAGGCAGCAGGAAAGATACATACTGATTTTGAGAGAGGCTTTATTAAGGCAGAGGTAGTTGCTTATGATGATTTGATGTCATCAGGAAGTATGCTTGCTGCAAAGGAAAAGGGACTGGTGCGTCAGGAAGGCAAGGAGTATGTGGTGCAGGATGGCGATGTTATCCTGTTTAA
>CAMALN010000146.1 GCA_945836565.1 uncultured Lachnospiraceae bacterium | reverse complement strand
TTTCATATAGTAATTACATTTATATAATGATAATCATTATTTTTCATTTAAATACACCGTAATTATGTCATAATCTCCATACTCGCCTTCTGTATATGCGACTGACGATATACCTTCTATTCCATTTAAAAACTGCATATCATATCCACCATTATAGTCATCAACAACAATCTCAGCCACACCATATTTATCCACATATGCCAGTGATTTTACATACGATTCAAAGCCAGCATAATTACATATCAGATTATTCTTCTTAAAATAATTATAATCCCACGAATCACAAGGCGCATATTTATCCTCTTCCCATTCATGGTCGATACCCATCACATCATCTGTTACATTCAGATATCTATGTACTATATGTTTATCATTATTCGGAACAGGATCATCCCAGGTTGCATCTAACTGATACCACTTACCATCAAGACATACTCTGTTCCAGGAATGAAGCTCTCCCTCGCTCTTCCCCGTCATTATATCGTTCTCAACATCAACACAGCTAAGTAAAAGAGCCATCGCCTCAGTATAACCATTACACACTGCCTTATGCTGAACCAGTGCCCCATATGAGCTGTAGGCATACTCCTTGGATGTCTCCACAAAGCCGTATTCGCAATTAGACACAAGGTAATCGTGTATAGCAAGCTCCTTCTCGTAATCCGACATATTCGGTTTTATAACCATATCAAGCACACGTACAGTCTCGTCATAGAGCTTCTGTGCCGCCGGTGATGCATCCTGCATGTCCTCGTTATACTTATATTTCCTATACACATAATAGTTGTCTGAAATCTTGTACTCAAACCTTACTCTTATACCGGAGCGCGTCTTCTCCTGTACACTGAATCTGTACACACTTCCATTCAATGAGCATATGCAGGAATTTATATTCATAATCTCATCCTCAGTGACATCCTTCACATAATATGTCGCAGCCTTTACTCCGGCATCAAGGTCATCCACAACAAGCTCCGCAAGCTCAGTAATGCTGTAGGCTGTCTTGTCCGGATGCATTCCCGCTCCTATCTCCCAGCCGAAGAAATAGGCAATTCCCACTGCAGCAATTACTATCAAAACTAATATAGATGTTATTACCTTTCCATTCCCTTTATTATTCATACACCTCTCCTGAAATCTCCTAATTCTATTATATGTAATTATTACACCAATCCGTTATTTATTTCCTAAAACTTATGATGTAACAGTGCCCTAATCATCCGAAGTGTCATCACCGTCTTCGCTATCATATTCATCCTCACGCGAATTTACAGTTTTTCCTGTAATGATAAGGACTATCATCAACACAATGGATATGATAAGACAAATTGCCACCAATAATGGTCTACTCTTGTCACCTGTAGCTGCTAACAGGCTGATATTATTCATATATTCAAATATATTATACATATTGTCTCCTTCTTGAACTATTAGATTTTTATGAAAATTTACTATCTTATGTAATCAGCTTATGTGATTATAACATTTTTGTTGAAGCAAATACAACTTTGTTGTAGAATATTATAGAAATTTTATGAACAGGAGATACAATTATGGCACAGCTCTGGGGTGGTCGCTTCACAAAAGAGACCGACAAACTTGTATATAATTTTAATGCTTCTATATCCTTTGACCAAAAGTTCTACAGACAGGATATAAGAGGAAGCATCGCACATGTTACTATGCTTGCAGCATCAGGAATTCTTACAGATTCCGAAAGAGACGAGATAATAGACGGACTTAACGGAATACTCGCTGATGTAGAGACTGGTAAGCTTCTTATCACCGACGAGTACGAGGATATTCACAGCTTTGTGGAGGCAAACCTTATCGACAGAATAGGTGATACCGGCAAGAAGCTTCATACCGGTCGTTCAAGAAATGATCAGGTAGCCCTCGATATGAGACTCTATGTACGCGACGAGCTGGATGAAGTAACTGAGCTTCTTATCTCTCTCATCAAGGTTCTTCACAGACTTATGAAGGAAAATACTGATACATATATGCCGGGCTTTACCCATCTTCAGAAGGCACAGCCTGTTACATTTGCACATCATATCGGTGCATATATGGAGATGTTCAAGAGAGACCTTGACAGGATAAGTGATATATATGAGCGAATGAACTTCTGTCCTCTCGGTGCAGGTGCATTGGCCGGTACTACTTATCCGCTTGACAGAGAGCTTACAGCTTCTTTGCTTGGATTTGAGGGACCTACGCTTAACAGTATGGACTCAGTATCGGACAGGGACTATGTCATAGAGATGCTTTCAGCGTTCTCTACTATTATGATGCATCTGTCCAGATTCTCTGAGGAGATAATCATATGGAATTCTAATGAGTATCGTTTTATCGAGCTTGATGATGCATACAGCACAGGAAGCTCTATCATGCCTCAGAAGAAGAATCCTGATATTGCAGAGCTTGTAAGAGGTAAGACAGGTCGTGTATATGCCGCCCTTATGTCCATACTTACCACTATGAAGGGAATCCCCCTTGCATATAACAAGGATATGCAGGAGGACAAGGAGCTTACCTTTGACGCTATAGATACCGTAAAGGGCTGTCTTGCCCTTTTCACGGGAATGATTGACACTATGAAGCTTAATAAGGCTGTTATGGAGAAGAGCGCTATGAACGGATTCACAAACGCAACCGATGCTGCTGATTATCTTGTTAATCATGGTGTTCCATTCCGTGATGCACACGGAATCGTAGGTCAGCTTGTACTCTACTGCATCGACAATGATAAATCACTTCTTGATATGACACTTGACGAATACAAGGCCATCTGTCCTGTATTCGAAGAGGATATATATAAGGCTATAAGTCTTGAAGAATGTGTAAATAAGAGAAACACAATCGGTGCACCGGGACCTGAGGCGATACAAAAGGTTATCGAGATAAATGAAGAATTTTTGAAAAATCTGTCGTGAGAATATAGAAAAAGGGCTGTAAAAAACAGCCCTTTTTTCTATCGGTACGTGCTAATATCCGCCCAAATGCCTCTTCTCGGCTAGAGTGCTTTACACTCATTATTCTTCCATATCATCTGCATCAGCCGGAAGATCATCAAACAATATCTCTCCGATGTTAAGCTCGGTCGTGTCAAGATTCTTAAGCATTTCAATCTCGGAATTGTGAGGCACAACCTCTTCCTTCAGTTTTTTTACTTCATCAAGAGATAAGCCCGTCATCATAGCTACCTCTTCTACATCAATTTTACCTTTTAACATTCTTGCAGCAACATCATATTTTGCTTTTGTAGTATTATTCAAATTATATCATCCCTTTCAAAATAATTACTGTAATTATTCGTTTCCATCCCAGCAATATGTGCAAAGCTTGCACTTATCGATACCTACAGCATCAAGCATATCATCAAGTCTGTTGAATCTAAGTGAGGTAAAATGAAGCTCCTTACAGATTTCATCTACCATCTTCTCATACTTTTCAGAATCCGGGTCAGTATACTGCTTAAGCACCTCATCATTAACATTACCATTCTCAAGTCTTTCAATAACTCTTCTGGTTATAAGGTCCATCTCAGATGAAGAACGAGAAAAATTCAGATACTTACAACCATATACAAGTGGTGGACAGGCCGGTCTTATGTGAACCTCCCTTGCTCCACTGTCGAAGAGATACTCTGTAGTCTCACGAAGCTGAGTTCCACGAACAATTGAATCATCTATAATAAGCAGACTCTTATCCTTGATAAGCTCCTCTACAGCCAGAAGCTTCATCTTAGCGATAAGATTTCGCTGACTCTGAATAGTTGGCATAAATGAACGCGGCCAGGTTGGTGTGTACTTTATAAAAGGGCGTGAGAAAGGTATGCCTGATTCATTTGCATATCCTACCGCATGAGCCGTTCCGGAATCAGGAACACCAGCCACGATATCGGGCTTAACATTATCTCGTGCTGCCATCTTGGCACCACAGTTATAACGCATCTGCTCTACATTCACACCCTCATACGAGCTGGCAGGATAACCGTAATACACCCATAAGAAGGTACATATCTTCATATCCTTACCTTCCTTCATAAGTGTCACGCAGTTCTTGTCAGTCATTACTACTATCTCACCCGGCTCAAGCTCCTTATAATCCTGATATCCAAGATTCTTATATGCAAAGTTCTCAAATGATGCACAGAAAGCACCATCCTTCTTGCCGATTACAATTGGAGTACGCCCATGCTTATCTCTGGCACAATATATACCATGCTCGTTCAAAAGCATAATCGAAACTGAGCCATCTATAACATCAAGTGCGTAATTGATTCCTTCTATAAGATTCTCCTTTTGATTGATAAGAGCAGCGATAAGCTCTGTAGAGTTGATATCCCCGGCACTCATAGGTGAAAAATGAGAATGTCCCTTCTCCATAATCTCGTTTGTAAGCTCATCTACATTGTTAATCTTGCTTACTGTGGTGATAGCAAAGGTGCCGTGATGAGAACGAATCAACAGAGGTTGCGGCTCATAATCCGATATACATCCAATACCGAAGTATCCCTTCATCTTCTGCATGTCCTTATCAAATTTGGTTCTAAAAGGAGCATTTTCAATATTATGAATAGCTCTGTCAAAGCCCTTATCTCCATATACAACCATACCGCCTCGTCTTGTACCGAGATGTGAATGGTAATCTATACCGAAAAACAAATCAAATAAACAATCATCCTTAGCTGCAACTGCAAAAAAACCGCCCA
>CAMALN010000145.1 GCA_945836565.1 uncultured Lachnospiraceae bacterium | reverse complement strand
GACACCTTGGTCCGTAGCCAAGTGCTCTATCCAGCTGAGCTACAACCGCATATGTAGTTTCCACAACAAAGGGTATTCTACAACAAGAAGTTTGCTTTGTCAAGCACAGGAGCATATAATTATTTGGCTCAATAATTTGATTGAAATATATAATATTGATGTTATAATGTGCGGTATAGAAAGTCGATGAAATGTAGTATATCGACAGGAACTGGTAGAACGGAATAACCGAAATGGAGGACTGTATGATACAGATTGGCAGATGGAACAGATTGACTATAATAAGGTCGAAGGATTTTGGCGCATATCTTGGTGAGAAGGACAATCCTTCTGAGGCGGTGCTGCTTCCGAGGAAGCAGATACCCGAGGGAGCTAAGGCGGGTAGTGTGCTGGATGTGTTTATATATAGAGATTCAGAGGACAGACTTATAGCAACGGTAAATGAGCCGTATATTACTATGGATAAAATAGCGAAGCTTAAGGTCAAGAATGTGTCAGGTATGGGAGCATTTATGGACTGGGGCTTGGAGAAGGATATCTTTCTTCCGTTTAAGGAGCAGACCTGCAAGGTTGAGGAGGGCAGAAGCTATCTGGTCAGAATGTACGCGGACAAATCTGACAGACTTTGTGTATCGATGAAGCTTGGAAACCATCTCGAGAAAATTCCGATTCCGAAGGAAGAGGGCGAAGAGGCTGTGTATAAGAAGGGTGATTCCTTTACCGGAACAGTGTATGAGTACAAAAAGGATATGGGAGCCTTTGTTGCCATAGAGGATAGATATTACGGCTTGATACACTCCAGCGAATTATTCCGGCGAGTCTATGTGGGCGATACTGTGACAGGACGTATAGTCAATATCCGTGAGGATGGAAAGGCTGACCTTGCCATACGTAAGGAGGCTTATAAGCAGATGGATGATGACAGCGAGATGGTGTATCGTATCATCAAGAGTTACAAGGGCGTTCTTCCGTTTACGGACAAGGCTGACCCGGAGCTTATCAAGAAGGAGTTCGGCCTTAGCAAGAATGCATTCAAGCGTGCTGTCGGACATTTGCTCAAGGAGGGCAAGGTTGTCATAAAGGAAAGCACTATTGAGATAGTGAAGTAAAGTCTTGGAATTTGACAATAGAGAATGATGATATTAATCAAATGATATAAATTATAAGATGAGGAGATGTTTATTATGAAGAAGATTATTTCTACACCTAAGGCACCTGCAGCAATTGGACCATATTCACAGGCTATAGTGGCAGGAGATATGGTGTATACATCCGGTATGATACCTATTATTCCGGAGACAGGAGAGCTTGAGACCGGAGATATCAAGGCACAGGCTAAGCAGGCGATAATAAATCTTGTGACACTTTTAGAGGAAGCCGGAGCGGGAGCAGAAACAGTCGTGAAGACTACTGTATTCATAAAGGATATGAATGATTTTGCAGCAGTAAATGAAGTGTACGCAGAGTTTTTTACAGAAAATTTCCCTGCGCGTTCGTGTGTGGAGGTTGCAAGACTTCCTAAGGATGTGAAGATTGAGATAGAGGCTGTGGCACTGCTTAAGTAATGCTTGCATAAATAAATATGCGGTGGTAAACTTGAGAAGTGATGATAAAAAGGTACAATCATAGGGTGATTGTATGTACGAAAGGAAGTAATGGAGATGAGCAAAAATATTGATTGGCCAAACCTTGGATTTGGTTACATTAAGACAGACAAAAGATTCGTAGCAAACTTTAAGGATGGTGCATGGGATGGCGGTTGCCTTACAGAGGATGATAAGGTTGTGATTTCAGAGTGTGCCGGTGTTCTGCAGTATGCTCAGACCTGCTTTGAAGGTCTTAAGGCATATACTACAGAGGATGGAAAAGTTGTTTGCTTCCGGCCTGATTTGAATGCATCTCGTATGGCAGATTCCTGCAGAAGACTTCGTATGCCTGTATTCCCTGAGGATGAGTTTGTACAGGCTGTTGTTGATACAGTAAAGGCAAATATTGATTATGTTCCGCCATATGGCTCAGGAGCAACACTTTACATAAGACCATATATGTTCGGCAGCAATCCTGTTATAGGAGTTAAGCCGGCAGACGAGTATCAGTTCCGTATATTTACTACACCTGTTGGACCATATTTTAAGGGTGGTGCAAAGCCAATTGTTATAAGAGTATGTGATTATGACAGAGCGGCACCTCACGGAACAGGTCATATCAAGGCTGGACTTAACTATGCGATGAGTCTGTATCAGATAGTTGAAGCTCATGAGGAAGGCTTCTCTGAGAATATGTATCTTGATGCCGCAACTCGTACTAAGGTTGAGGAGACAGGCGGAGCAAACTTTATATTTATCACTAAGGACGGTACATTGGTAACTCCAAAGTCAAACAGCATCCTTCCTTCTATCACAAGAAGATCTCTTATGTATGTTGCTGAGCATTATCTTGGTATGAAGGTAGAGCACAGGGAGGTATATCTTGACGAGGTTAAGGATTTTGCTGAGGCCGGTCTGTGTGGAACAGCTGCAGTTATTTCTCCAATCGGAAAGATAAATGACCACGGCAAGGAAATCTGTTTCCCGAGTGGTATGGATGAGATGGGTCCTGTAACCAAGAAGCTTTACGATACACTTACTGGTATTCAGATGGGTCGAATCGAGGCACCTGAGGGATGGATTAAGGAGATACAGTAATTTTGCTGTTGATAAGTTATAATATAATATGAGATGTAATAGTGTCTATCGAGGAAGCTTGATAGACACTTTTTTTTTATATGCATTTGAGTCAAATTATTGATACTATAGCCCGGCAATCCGAATTGTGTAAAATGATGTAATCTTGGAGTAAATATTGTATAAAATTCTTTACAAAAATAATAGTAAAGCGACATAGGTTGTGATAAAATGCAAATTGGGTGCGTTTCACTTTATTTATGAAAAAACTATTAGAAGGAAATATATGAGAAGAAAATATCTTACCAATATAAAAAGAATGTTGGTTGCCGGCTTGGCTTTAGCTATGGTTGGACAACCGCTTACATATAGTATGGTACGCGCTGAGGAAGATAATACTGTTCAAGAAAGCTCAGCAGAGGAAAGCGACTGTCAGGAACCGTTGCTTGTTTACCATGGAGAGCTTGAGGAGCAGGTTGAATCTGTAGGTAGTGTACCACAGCTGTACAGCGAAGATATCGTACCTCAAACTACAGGCGTGTTACCGGAATCGTACAAAAGCGATTACGTAACGAGTGTGAAAAACCAGGGATTATATGGAACTTGTTGGGCATTTGCGGCCTGTGCCGGAGCTGAAGCAAATATCAAGAAAAAATATGGCGAGGAAGTAGACTTGTCAGAATGGCAGCTAGCATACTATACGGGAAAGGCGAATGTAACTGATCCGTTAGGCGGAACTGCCGGTGACAGCTTTGTAATAAACGGAGATTATCTTGCAGTTGGCGGAGAGCAAACTCTTGCCATAAGAGGACTGGCAGGCTGGAGAGGCTATGTATCGGAATCGGTTGCGCCATACGAGACAGTAAAAGTAAATAGTAACGCTACTTTGGATGATACATGTGCTTACGGCTACTCGTCATATCATCTAAACAATGCTTACATAGTGAATATGTCTGATATTTCAGAGATAAAAAAGCTTATTATGGAGTATGGGGCATGCGGAAGTTCATATTATCATGATTATACATATTTTAATAATGATTACTGGAATGCATCATGTGCGGTTGCAGAATACTGTGATGACGAAACAAAGGTTGCTAATCATGCGATAACGATTGTTGGCTGGGATGACAGCTTTAGTACAGATAATTTTGGAGATATTAAGCCCGAGGAAGGCGGAGCCTGGCTTGTGAAGAATAGCTGGGGAGAGAGCTTTGGTCAGGCCGGATATTTTTGGATATCATATGAAGATAAGGTTTTGAATAGCTGTAATGGTTATGCATATGATGTAATCAGGGCTGATGATGATTATGCATATAACTATCAGTATGATGGGGGCGTAGCGGGAGCTTATTATCCCAATGCGACAGGAGAGGCTAATGTATATACCGCTCATTCCTCTGAAAGCCTTAAGGCAGTTGGTTTTTATACTGATTCTCCGGGCACAACCTGTACTGTCCAGATATATAAAAATAGTAGTGTAAAACCATATGAGGATGGTGATATACCGGATATAGAAGCTACGGTTTATGAATTGTATGCGGGATATCATAAGGTTGAGCTTCCGGAGGAGCTTGAATTAGAGTCGGGAGACGAGTTCTCGGTAGTTATAGAAAAACAAGTCAGTGCCGGAATGAGTAATCGTATTACTGTAGATGCAAATATAAATGATGGCTGGTGTACGAATGTATCTGCATCAGAGTCCGGTCAAAGCTACTTATATGTAGGCGGAATATATTGGAGTGATATGAAGGCACTGGGCAATTGTCGTATCAAGGCATTCACAGACCCGGCAGAACCGGAACCCCCGACAGAACCGGACCCCCCGGTAGAACCGGCCCCCCCGGCGGAGCCTGAACCACCGGCAGAGCCTGAACCACCGACAGAGCCTGAACCACCGACAGAGCCTGAACCACCGACAGAGCCTGAACCACCGGCGGAGCCTGAAACCCCTGTAGAACCTGAAAAGCCCGAGGTGGTGCCGGACGTAACAGTTAATTATCGTACACATATACAAAATATAGGTTGGGAAAGTGCATATAAGCATAACGGAGAGATGTCCGGTACTT
>CAMALN010000144.1 GCA_945836565.1 uncultured Lachnospiraceae bacterium | reverse complement strand
GCAGCCCGTTATGCCCAGTAGCATTACCAGTAGCATAAGGACTGCAATTATTCTCTTCTTCATATGTGTCTCCTTTATATACCGGTCATTATTTTTCCTTCAGGGTTATATAATCCCCGGGTGCCTCTATGCTTCCGCCTTCCGTGATATAGCCAACCAAATCTGCTCGAACCAAGTTATCCGCTCTCTCAAGCACCGGTCTTTCCTCATGCATAAACGGCTCCATATATACATCTGTATTTAAGCATACTACATTAAATACATCCTCATCCCCAATTTCATTTCCGTCTTTTTTCACGCTAAGTAATGTATACACTCCGTCCTTCTCCTGTACCTCTATGGTTATTCCGCTGACTATAGGTAGTGAGCCTCTGTTAAACGGAGTAAATCCCCCTTCGATTCCTTCCACATAACCGCGAACACATTCCTTAAGCTCAAGGCCTGTCATCTCCCCACTATATGCCCAAAGTCCATTTGGCATAATAAGATTACTAATCTGCTTCTCGGTATATTCTGTTGCAAGCACAGAGCCTGTAAAGCTATAGCCAGGAGCAATCAGCACGTCACCACCGTACATATTTCTCACAGTATTTGCCATAGCAGAATATGACTCACTACCACCCTTGGTATAGAAGATATTCGAATATCCCGTTTCCTGAGTATATATGCTTTCCGGCTGGTTATCATTCGGATATCTAAGCTGGCTGTCAAAGGCCTCATAAGCCTGCTTTGCGTCATATTCTCCCTTTATCATCTTCTGTACAACTTCTTTAGAAGCAGCAAAAAAATCATTTGAAGCGATACGAATATACAAATGATTCTGCTCTATAAGAGGCTTTATGTTATCAAGATATGGCGACATCTCAAGATTCACATTCCTGTTATAGGTAATTACATCACCTTTATTCGACAATACCTTCTGTGCACCCTCAGAAAGCATCACATTAAGCACCTTCATCGCATTTTCCTTGCGTGTTGCATCATTCTCCACATCCTTATTTACAGCCACCTGGAATTCCGGGTATGTAAGTATCCATTGCTCCCCGTCCTTACCGTAATAAGGAAGAAACATTGTTTCAATTCCTTCTTCATTCATTGATATCACAGCACTACCGCCATCTCTAAACATAGCCAGCTTTCCTTCTTTATACATTTCAATAATAGGATTATAATCCAATTCCAGATCATCAGCTGTCAAATGCATATCGGCTATAAACTGCTCCATATTTTCAAACACAACCGGCCATATTGTATCATCCAAGCCCTGCTCAGAATCCGCAGGATCCTCATAGCTGCTTCTCCACATTTCCCCTTCCATAGAAGTTATCTCCGGAATTGATATACCCTGGAGGACCTCCATACAGGTATAGTCATACACAAAATCAGACACAAAACCACGTATACCGTGCTCCTCAAAGGTATTGCATGCAGCTACAAAGCTGTCATAGTCTGTAGGCAGAGGTATATTATATTTATCAAACAATGCTTTATTTGCCACGATGCCGTCTGCTGTACCGCAAATCGGAAGCCAGTTAATAGTACCATCAGCGTTAGTGAAATCCTTCATGTAAGACTCATATACTGCACCGGCCTCCTCCGTAGCAGATAAATCCATGAGGTGATCCTTCAACGCTACAGCGTCATGTCTTGAGAATCTTCTCGACATGATAATATCAGGCAGTTCACCGTTTCTTTCAATAAACTTATAAAAATCTAAATCATTTTGACCTACTATGAACTGAATGTTCATATCCGGTAGCTGCGCCTGAATATATGGTGCATATTTGTCATATAAAACCATACTCCATAGATATACTGTGACTGTATTAGCTCTTTCTTTATCCTTTTTTGACCCACAACCTGTAAACTGGGTTGTCATCATCACAACCATTAAAATAACTGAAATAAATTTGATTCTTTTATTACTATTCATTTCTCTTCCTCATTTCTCATTTATATCCCCCTGTGTATTATCTCTGTCTCAAATCCTATAAAAATTTAACCAGACTACTGATTAACCTTCCCGAATTTGCCGGCTTTACGAGGAAATCATCCATCCCCACAACAGATGCTCTCTCTCTATTCTCACGAACCGCATTTGCAGTAAGTGCAATAATAGGCACGTTAGCCCTGATACGATTTGGAAGCTTACGTATCTTCATAGTTGCCTCATAGCCATCCATCTCCGGCATCTCAATATCCATCAATACAAATTGATAATACCCCGGAGAATTATCCTTCAATGCTTCGATTGCTCTGTAGCCATTATCAGCTTCATCAACTAAAAGTCCGTGACTCACAAGCACCTCCTTCATAATCTCACGATTCATCTCATTGTCATCAACAAGGAGAACCCTTTTTCCCACTAAAGCTTCGATGTCCTCAGTGGCTGTATCATATACATTGTCATCAAAATCTTCTCCAAATGCATGGGCGATGGTTCTTTCCATATTGGTATGAACCAGCTGAAGCTTATCAAGATATGACGTTGCCTTAGTATCTTGTTTCCTGCTTAGCTCAGCATATCCTACTGCACTGTTCAATTCTGTCCTAAGCTCCCGCAATAATTTCTTATGATATTCCGCAGCCTTATGTTCTACCTCCAATTCCTTCTGTAAAAGACTCATCCTGTCCATAAGCTGTTCATGATTTTCCTGAGAGCTTAATGTGTTACCATCCGGATATATAATCTCCATTTCCATTGATGCACCCATAACATCAAGACACCTCTGAAGCTCCTCTAATGTCATGCTGTCGTTTGCAAGCTTTCTGTAAAACGAAGAAGGATACAGTCCCAGCCTCTTAGCTAAGTCGGCCTTCGTGATACCCAGGTGAGAACAAGCATTGTTTATAATTTCTGCTGTCTTCATATTTATTCTCCTATTCTTATTCTGTATAACGTTTTTGTTATCGTAACATATCTGTTTTGTTATATCAAGTAAAACATCAAAAAAACATCCTTAATGTCATATTACATTAAAGATGTTTTTCCCGATTCCTAATTAAACGGAGTGCCAACCTCAATCAAATTACCATCCGGATCATAGAATCTTACTACCTTCTGTCCCCAACTGTGCTCCATCAATTCATTTACTGCAATCAATACATTTCTAAGCTTCATGTCATCACCCTCTTAGATATTCACTATCAAATCACGTCGTTATCATCCTATCAAAAATATTAGTCCTGCCAACACTGTCAATCCTGCTCCGACAGATACCAATATTATCCCTACCATATTGCTTACAGAAACCACCTTCTCAACATATGCCTGTTTGGGTTTTTCAGGATTGTAAACAACAGGTATTTCCATTCCAATCGGCCACTTCTCTTTTGCCATTATCGAAAAATATGCAAAGCTTCCACTACTGTATTTGTGAAACCAATCACTATCCGAAATATAAAAACCTGCATCGCCTTCTCCTGCTGATGTAATCTTTTTAGATGACACAACGCCTTTGTAATGCCGATATGCTGTATAAGTCTGACCATCCACTTGAAATTCAGCTATAGGTGCAATTGAAGACTCAGCGGTGTGTCTTGAGCATCGATAATCTATTACCGTACCCATTGTCTGCGCAGAACACTTCTTTTTCAAACGAACTGAATGTGTAAAAAACAAAACCGAAACAAGTATAATTAGTATTCCCACTCCACCCACTATAGCACACGAAATAATTAATGCTGTCATATCATCACCCTCTCCTTTGTTTGTATGTTATTTCCTGCGTATTAATATAATTGTAAGGATTTCTCCACCAGCTTATCACCTTCATATACAAGTCTGATCGTAAAGAAACGCTGCTCGTCCTCTTTTATCAAAAGCTTCAAAAATATGGCATCACCTTCCCAAGTCGGAAGCTCTAACACCCGTTCCTTCTCAATCCACTGTAAATCTCCTTCCGTACAGGTAATCAACTCACCTGTGAAACCGTCAGCCGTAAAAAGACACATAAGCTCCGGCTCTGCCACCTTGTCACTAATAAATGTCACAAGCCCTCTGAATTTATAAGAAGTAAGCGTTAATCCTGTTTCCTCCTTTACCTCCCGTAGCAGACACATCTGTGCATCCTCGGTGCCTTCCGCATGTCCGCCGACGCCAATCCACTTATCCTTATTGATATCATGCTTTTTCTTCGTACGGTGAAGCATCAGATATTTTCCATCTTTTTCTATGTAACATAATGTTGTAAGCTTCATATTTCCTATCTCTTCCTACGTATTAATTCTCGGAATGTATTAAATATACCACAACAATTATCTAATTGCACTATGCAAAATCGTGACCGGAGCTACTATCTATAAATCAGTTTCTTTCTGTGAATCAATCCCAATACTATAGCAACCATAGCAAGCACGGCAATAAGTCCCGGAACAAATCCGTTTCCAAGCTTACCTGTCGTAATCAGTGTACCTATCTGGTATACCAGAAAAGCGACTGTGTAACCTGTTCCCAGCTGAAGGGCAATGCCTCCCCACAGCCACTTTTTGCTCTGCATTTCTGAGTTCATGGCGCCAAGTGCCGCAAAACAAGGTGGTGTATATAAGTTAAACATCAGGAACGCAAGAGCTGCTACCTTCGTAATCGCCATCGCAGATGCTACCACATTACCATCGCCAACAAGTGCAAGTTCTTCTGTATCAATAAAAGCACTTAAGCCATAGCATACCGCAAGTGTACCTACCACATTTTCTTTTGCAATAAAACCGGTTATTGCCGCCGCTGCAAGCTGCCATGCGCTAATACCTACGACTGGTACCAGGATTACTGCAATCGGTG
>CAMALN010000143.1 GCA_945836565.1 uncultured Lachnospiraceae bacterium | reverse complement strand
AATCCATCCACATGTGTAACCCAGTTCGTATCATAAGGTATCGGTACCGTTATGACTTTTTCATCTGCCCGAACCTCGAAGTTTCCAAAACACACATCAGCCTCGACCAAATCGATAGAATCGTCTATCACTATCTTCTTCCCATTCAATAGCTTGTATAGCTCTAAACGTTTGGTTAGCCAATCCGGCTTTCTAATTGTAATTCCTTTATTTGTCTCAAGGTATTCCCTCAGGCTGAAATCTTTTCTTCTATACTTTCTGAATACTCCTGCTATCTTCTTAAATGCGGGCTTATCAGTATCCAAATTATCGGCTACAGAATTATCCACATATCTATTTAATATCCTAAGCATGTATAAGAAGAAGCTCTGACGCAATTCCTCGTCTTGCCCTATCCTCTTGTCCATTTTTGTAAACAATATCGCGATAATTTCAAGTGGAGTTTTTTCGAATGGATTAAATTGATGAAAGGAGTCAATCCACACAACATCTGTATCCATATCGAGCAATCTCTTCTTCTTTCTTGTTGTATACGCTACCTTATCATACAGGAAACACATTAGTTCAATATAAGAATCACCGGGTGCATAGTTCAACACTTCATTCATATCTCTACCTATTATGTTCTTCAGATATCGTGGTCTTCTCTTGGATATCATTTTTAAAACTCTGGCAAAATTTTCAGCACACCTTGCACTTCTATTTGTCCCATAATCAAATAACATACCACAGAAGTTTTTCTGAAAGTTAATCATACTAAAATCTATAGCCTTTTCACGATGCACCTTCTGCTTCTTACTATACCTAAGCCTTTCTTCTGCCAGACAATGCCACAGATATAATCGCAGTTCATCTGGCATATCCGGATCATACATTATGAACTGTCCCAGGGTAAATCCCAAAACTATATCTCCTATTATATATCTTCCGCGTATCTCCTCTTGATAATCTTCATTTAAGGACCCCTTCGTTTCAGTTACAACAGAATATCCCGCATCAATCAGCCCATATACCAACTCATAGCGCTTTAGATATATTGCCATAAGCAAAGGGGACGCTACAACCACATCCTCCCCTGCATCAAGCACACCTCCCGGACCATTTAAGCTCATCGAAAGCTCAAGCATGCTCACCGATCTAATGCCCCCAAAATTCTTTACGAAGAGATTTCCATCCTCTCCCATAAAGCTATGCAACTTAAGCTTGAAAGGATTTTCAAGCATATGTATGATTTCATCCACCCCCAGAATCTTTGGGTCACTTCTGTCTAATCCATTACGCAATCCGCATTCTATGTCGATTCCTGTTTTATTTTCTTGCATAAAACTATGATTTCCTATAGTCAATGCCATCTCGCCATCTCCTTTTTATCTTATATACTCACCTTTTCCTCGTAACAAAAGCCAAATGTTATAGGCGCCTCTTGTCGTATACCCTGAAGCTTAAGTTCGGCCTTCTTTACATCCTTAGCTGTGACATACATCTGAGGATTACTACCTTTCTTACGAAGATGTCTCAAGCTAACCTGTGTAATACTTGCTTCTACCAGATTTCTTACAGTACGGGCATTTCCGAAGTTCTCCTTCTCCCTGCTCTTTTCCTCTCTTATATATCGCTCCATCTCAGAAGTACAATCCGCCTTAAGCTTGTATCCGTTTTCCCTGAACATATATACCGCGATATCTACAAGCTCTTTCACACTGTACTCCTCGAACTCAACAAAAGTCTTGATTCTCGATCTCAGACCTGCATCCATATCCATAAACGCTTCTGCCTCCTTTGGATACATAGCAAATATTACGGTTACACCTGTATCCTCCTCCATGTATCTCACGAATTCCTTGACAGCCTCGTCCACAAAAGCACCGCTGTCTCCCTGAAGCAAGAACCCTGCCTCATCTACAAATAATATTCCACCCTTCGCCTCTGTAAAGCACTTTGCTACACGTGGAGCAGTATGTCCTACATACTCTCCTATCAGATCATTCCTGGTAGCGATAACGAAGCTGCCGTTTCCAACACCCTCCTCTGCGAAAAGCTCTGCAAGAAGCTTGGCACAGCTCGTCTTTCCGGTTCCCGGCTTACCGTAAAACAATAGATGATTATGCCCAAGTCGAAGTCTGCTGTTAACCCGCTGTTCCTTGGCATACGCAACCAACTCCTCCACCGTCTCCTTCACATTTGCAAGCCCCTTCAACTCCTTTAATCTGTCCCAGGCACTTCTATCATTTACAACTATGAGGTCAGCAAAATCCTTAAGCATAAGCTCTGTTCTGTCGCCGACTCTCTTTGCCTCCCTCACCCCTGTATCCAGAAGTATCGCAATATCCTCCTCACACATAAGCTCGCCTCTTTTCTTTGAAAGCTTATACAGAAGCTCCTTATCCTTTATATCCTCCGCCAAGGTATAATCTGAATCCTTGAGCAGATAATGAAGCACCTCCTCATAATATCCTGCCCCGATATCAGGAAGCATCAAGATCTCGAAGTCATATTCATATATCAGCCTCTGTATAACCGGAAGCATTAGCATATCAGGTTCTATCATCACATACTGATTATGTTTATCGCTACAGCCTATGGCATTTACCATACCGGCTAACTCGCTTCTAATTTTTAGATTCGAAAACAATATATCCTTGATGTCCGAGAAATTGCACTTAGCCACCATCGACCTGTAAAACATATCCTTTTTATCAACACTTCCATATAAGGAAAAATCAAAATCTATGACCTCTCCCAGGTTTAAGAGTTCATTATCCTCATCATAGTCATCATAACAATTCCACATATCATCATCCGAACACTCATCAGCATCATAGATAGCCATCATCATTGCGGTCTTCATCGCCATGGTTCTATTATCGGTCACAAGCAAAAGCTTATGACCCGCTCTATTGCCCTTCTCCTCTAAAAAATTAATTGCGAGCTTCGCATATGGTGCTTCTATGTCTGCTACGCTCTGTATATTCCCACACTTTATAGTACCTACTACAGCATCATGATCAATAATCTTCGATGCCCTTTTAATAATCGTGTACTTCTTTCCAAGCTTATTCATAAAATACTTCATACACAACCCTCCTTTTTAACTACCTGCATTGTAATAGTTTTCATTTTGCATATTTGTATAATTATGGTAAAATTATTGCATTAAAGACTTTTATACTACGGAGGGAAAATCCATGAGTAAAATCCTATATATCATCAATATTCTGCGCAATTTCAGCAGTATAGACCACCCGTTATCCATAGCGGAGATTACAAATTATGCGAATAAATATTATGATCCCTCCGGAGAAAACAACTTCATAAACGAAGTGACAACACGTCGCGCACTGACCTCCTATCTACGGGAAACTCCTTATCTGAATGATAAACAAGCCTCTATTTTAAGCGCAAATTACAGGATACATATCCTGTGTGAGAATCCAAAGCCGGCTTCAAACTCTGACCGATATACAGACATAACGAAGGAATATTCGGACTCGGAATATGTCCACAACACAAACAGCAACAAAAGAAAAAAGGAACCCAAAACCTATTACTACTATGAACCCTTTATACCTGCTGAGGAGATTGCGAATCTGGTCAATATGGTTGAAAGTCATCCCTTCTATACCAGTGAAGAGGTAGACAGCATTACCAAATCCTTATACAGCATCTCCCCGGCATATTTTAAATACTCAAGCTATAGATTCCCCGAGAACGAAAAGCTTCGTTCCGGTGACTCTACCCTGCAGAATAACCTGCATGATTTACACAAATATATAAATGCAAAACAGGATATAATAATTGAATATTCCTATTACAACGAGGACAAGGAATTAATCCCTCACAAGAATTATCCCATACAAGTAACCCCTTACAAGCTTATATGGAGTAACGGATACTGTTATCTGGCTGCATATAATCCATTTTGGAAGGACATAACCAATTACCGCGTTGACCGTATAACATATATCGAGCCTGTTACGGACGGTTCAAGGATAGCTGACCGACAAGCTCCAAATCTGACTAAACACACATTAAAATACACCAAAGCACATCCCGTTATGATGAGTGGAGAAACCACCACCGTATCACTCTTATGTGTGAACAATCACAGTATGGTCAATCGTCTTATAGACAGTTTCGGCATGGATATCCGGATACAACATGCATCTCCGGAGCGCTTACATCAGGTATTTCCAAACCATCCGGAATACACCTCTGATGATTGGCTTGATATTACCTGCAAGGATGTCAATCCCGACGGAGTAGCACTATGGGCCAAACAATACTGTACCGAATGTGTCATATATGCGCCAATTGATTTGTCCATAAAGACTAAACAGGAATTACAGGATGCTTTACAAAGATATACCGGACAGGCTTAACAACCGTCCGGTATTTTATACTATGCACCTACTGCATAATTATCCTTGCATATACTGATATAATCCTTGTTCTTCGTTTTGGTCATAGTAAACAGCAACAGCTCCGAATGATTTATCTCCTGATAAAACGCCTCGCGAAACACCTCATCCTTGGCAGACAAAAATTTAAATACATTGCTGATCTCCTTTGATATACCTTTAAGTTCTCTTCTAAGCTCATTTTCCAAGCTATCATACCATGCTTTCAAAAAAGTCATGTTATCATCGTCCCCTGCATCAAATATCCATTCCGACGTAAGCACCTGCTGCCACTCCTTCAAAAGCTCTGATTCTATATCACTGCATTCCATATATTCAGCACTGTCCCTACACCACCTTGGAATTGTGTCAATATTAGATGCAAGATTCGAATTAAGTCTCTCCT
>CAMALN010000142.1 GCA_945836565.1 uncultured Lachnospiraceae bacterium | reverse complement strand
TTGAGGGAGGAGTAGCAGCGCTTGCAGTTGCTTCAGGTGCAGCGGCTATTACATATACTATAGAAAATCTTGCCCAGAATGGTGACCACATAGTAGCTGCCAAGAATATATATGGAGGTTCATATAACTTACTTGCACATACCTTGCCACAGTATGGAATTACAACTACATTTGTAGATATATTTGATGAGTCTGAGGTTGAGGCTGCGATTAAGGACAATACAAAGGCATTATTCATAGAGACATTGGGAAATCCTAACTCTGATGTGGTTGATATAGAAAAGCTTGCAGGTATTGCACATGCACATAAGATTCCGCTTGTTGTAGACAATACCTTTGCAACACCTTATCTTGTAAGACCTATAGAGTATGGCGCTGATATAGTTGTTCATTCAGCTACAAAGTTTATAGGCGGACACGGAACTACAATAGGAGGTGTGATTGTAGATAGTGGAAAGTTTGATTGGGAGGCTTCGGGAAAGTTTGATTCGCTTGTACAGCCAAATCCAAGCTATCACGGTGTAAGCTTCACTAAGGCTGTAGGACCTGCAGCATTTGTTACAAAAATAAGAGCAATACTGCTTAGAGATACAGGTGCAACCTTGTCGCCGTTCCATGCGTTCTTCTTCTTACAGGGATTGGAGACCTTGTCGCTTAGAGTTGAGAGACATGTTGAGAATGCTCTTAAGGTAGTGGATTTCCTGAATAAGCATCCGCAGGTTGAGGCAGTACATCATCCGTCTGTATCCGATGATGCATCTCAGAAAGAACTTTATAATAAGTATTTTCCACAGGGTGGTGGCTCAATATTTACCTTTGAGATAAAGGGCGATGCTAAGAAGGCTATGGACTTCATAGATAATCTTGAGCTTTTCTCACTTCTTGCAAATGTAGCTGATGTGAAGTCTCTTGTAATACATCCTGCAACCACTACACATAGCCAGTGCACAGAGGCGGAGCTTTTAGATCAGGGAATTAAGCCAAATACTATAAGACTTTCAATCGGTACAGAGAATATAGATGATATTCTTCAGGATTTGGAGGAAGCATTTAAGGCAGTAGAGTAATAATGCCGGAAAATTAGTAAAAAGTTTCATAAAAAACAAATATTTTGTGTAAAATATGTTTAAATGTGATATAATGTAGCTTAGAAATTACGTGGGGGAGATGAGACTATTGTTTCAAGATGCAGAGGCAGTTTTGCGTACCCTGTTAAGTGATGACCGGGCTACATTATTATTTTGGAAGAATAGCGATGGATGGAAGGTATTGAATTACGGCTGTCCTAATATTGATAAATCATCTTATGAACAAGATGGTTTATTTGGTATGTCTGATTATATTTCGGACAAGGATAAGGAGCTTTATCTTTCATTTTTGGATGAATTAAGGTCTTTGCTCAAGGTGAATAGCCATGCAGTACAGACTAATAAAAATAGATATGAGCTCATCTTCCGCGTACAGGAAATGACCGGGAATGAGGTTTGCTACAGCTTTGATGTGTCGGTTCATAAGGACGGGGACGGATGGGCTGACAGTATGCTTGTTAAAATATCAGAGCTTTCACCGGAGGATTTGTACAGATATAATCTGTCAAAGGTTATTACAAATGATAAGAATCCGGCTATGTTTAATATCGGAGCACAGGAGTTATTCAAGCGTAATCCTGACAAAGAATACGCTCTTGTACAATTTGATATTGCAAAGTTCAAGATAATAAATCAACAATATGGCGAGGCCTTTGGTGATGAGTTGCTTGAATATATCATTAATACTCTCAAGAATCAGTGCACGGATGAACAGCTTTTTGTGAGGCTTACCGCAGATGTGTTTATGATTATGACTCCTTATGAGGAAAAAGAGGATCTGATTAGGCTCGTAGACAGAATAAGAGAAAAGCTTTTAGGATATAAGGGAGTTAATTACAGGCTTGTATTCGGTATCAACAGTATAAAGGATAAGACGAAGCCACTTCGTGACTTTGGCGATGGAGCAGCATTTGCAAGACAGAGCATAAAAAATGATGCATTAAAATATCTGGCATTTTACGAGGATGATATGTCCGTAAATGTTCGAAACGCAAAGTGGATAGAGGATCGTATGGAAGATGCATTGGCAGAAAAGCAGTTCGTAATGTATCTTCAGCCTAAGTTCTGTATATCAACAGGCGAGGTAGTCGGAGCTGAGGCACTTGTAAGGTGGATTAATCCGGAGAGGGGGATAATTCCCCCGATGGAATTCATCCCGTTATTTGAGAAAAACGGCTTTGTAATAAAGCTTGATTATTATATATGGGAGGAAGCGTGTAAGAAGCTTTGCGAATGGAAGGAGAATGGCAAAAGGCTCGTCCCGATATCCGTAAATATGTCCAGAAAGCATATGAAGGATGAGGGATATCTTCAGGTATTGAATGAACTGGTAGACAGATATGATATAGAAAGAAGATATCTTGAGATAGAGATAACAGAGACCTTTGACGATGATACAGTTATAAAGGGAGTTGAGCTGTTAAAGGGGGAAGGCTTTATCCTTCTAATGGATGACTTTGGTTCAGGATATTCTTCTCTTAATACATTGAAGGATACATTTTTTGATATATTGAAGATTGACAGAGGATTTCTACATGATTTTGTTGGCTCGATGAGAGGACAGCGCATAGTAGAGCATACTATACATATGTCGAAGGATATAGGGCTTGATGTAATTGCAGAAGGTGTGGAAACAGAGGAACAGCTAAGATTTCTGGAGGGCTGTGGCTGTGATGTAGCTCAGGGCTTTTACTATGCGAGACCTATGCCGGTAGACGAATTTGACAGGTTGTACTAATATGTACTAAAATGTATTACTTGGATTATTTTACTAAATTTTTTGACCGGAGAATTATAACATGGATACACAGGTAGTTTGGAATGTAATGCTTGAACTTGTAATTATAATGGTTATCGGATATGGCTTGTCGTGCTTTAAGCTCTTAGACAAGGCTTTCTCTGATAAACTGTCGTGGCTGGTGGTGAATATTTCCATGCCGATGCTTATTATCTCTTCAGTCTTGGGAAAAGAGGGAACGCTTTCTGATGTACTTGTATATCTTGGATACGGAACAGCCTTCTATCTTATATCCATGCCGATAGCATATATTTGCTGTAAGCTTTTCTTTGTGAAAAAGAAAAATATGGGTACTTATCAGTTTATGCTGATATTTTCCAATTGCAGCTTTATGGGATACCCTATAGCGTCAGCGGTGCTGGGAATAGATTCTGTGTTTTATATGTCTATATTTAATATACCATTCAATATTCTCGCATTTAGCTATGGAATCTTCCTTTTGGCAAGCGGCAGTGAGAATAGTGTGGGATTTAACCCGAAAAAGCTCGTAAACCCGGGTATTATCTCATCCATACTTGCGGTCATTATATATGCCTGCGGAATCAGTTTTCCGGATTTTATCGGTAATACCTTTTCTTCTGTTGGAGGACTGACAACACCACTTTCTATGCTGGTGCTCGGTATATCCCTGGCGCAGCTTCCTGTGTCAGAGTTGTTTAATGAGATAAGACTTTATCCTATATCTATTATAAGACTGGTAGGACTTCCTGTTTTAACATACTATGTGATGAGTATATTTACCCATGATGCGATGGCACTCGGGGTTGCAACAGTGACGGCAGGAATGCCGGTTGCATCTATGACGGTTATGCTTGCCACACTTTACGGCGGAAATGTAAAGCTTGCATCTGTCGGAGTATTTATTACGACAGTTCTCTCGGTTATATCTGTGCCCGTAGTACTCGGATTCCTTTTGTAGAATCCGCACCCTACAAATTACAATAATCTATGAATTTATTAAGAGCCGATGATTTTGTTCTGTTATTTGAATAGACGAAGCCAACGGTTCTTTTTTCTATAGGCGGGTCTAAAGGAAGCTCAATTATCTGACCGGATTCAATCTGTGTCTCAGCGAATTCACGCACAATACCTGATACCCCCATACCGATAGAGGCAAAATCAATGAGTAAATCCATATTATTGATTTCCAATATTTGATTTGGATATATGCCTTCTTTTGTAAAGTATGCATTGATATGCTTTCTTGTAATATTTCCTGATTCTAGCAGCATAAGATTTGATTTTTCCAATATCTCCTTGGTCGAGAGTGAAAAGGCTTTGTCTGTATCATGGTATTGGGTCTCGGCTTCCTTTTCCTCGGGGAGAATGGAGGTCAAGTTGCCGGCAAATATCCAAGGGCTTACAGGCTCTTTTGCTTCGTCAGACTCTCTAAGACGAAGATTCTTCAAATAGGCTTTATTCGTTACAAATACATCATGGATTTCTGTTATCTTCCTATAAGAAAAGCCGGTTGGGATCTCGGTCTCGCATATAAGTCCTATATCAATTTGACCATCCTGCAAAAGCTTCATGGTATTAAAGGTGGAATGACAGTCGATAAAAACCTTGATATGAGGATTTTCTACGATGAAATTCTGCAGATAGTCAAGTAATATATGCTTGCAGAGGGAGGTGCTTACTCCTATTCGAAGCTGGCCGATGCCCAGCTCCTTGATTCGTTTTATCTCATCCTCACCCTGTGATATTACATCAAAGGCATTTTTAATGTGACTATATAATATTTCGCCCTCGTCGGTAAGTGTAACCCCCTTGGAGGTTCTGTCAAAAAGCTTGATGTTAAGTCCCTGTTCAAGCTTAGATATGGATTTGCTAATTGCAGGCTGGCTTATGAAGAGTGCATCGGCAGCATGACTTATATTGCCGGTTTTGGCAACCATATAAAAGGCCTTGTAATTGTTGAGATTATCGTACATAGTTACTC
>CAMALN010000141.1 GCA_945836565.1 uncultured Lachnospiraceae bacterium | reverse complement strand
AATATTTATTACAGCGATGTGCAATTTATGGGCAAAAAGTTCGTTTTTTAAATATTCTTCTACGTTATCAGACATTGCCTGCAGCTGATTCTTATTTGAACCGTCAGCTATTACCATATAATCACACATACCTGATATATCACTTATATCTATTATCTTAATGTTATTGGCCTTCTTATCCTCAAGAGCCTTGTATACTATTCCGGCTTTTTCTCTGGAATTCATAAAAATCAACCTCTTTTTTTGTAATATTCATATGACAGCCTTGTCATCTCATCTATTTCGCCATCACCAGCCTCCAGATAATCCAATGTATTTTTTAAAATGTGTTCAACACATTTATCAATATCATGAAAGGCTTCATATCTGATTTGTGCTATATCCTTTAATTCTTTTCTGTTTGGCTCGATATAATCCGCAATAAAAATAATTTTTTCAAGAAGGGACATCTCGGGTCTTCCGGTTGTATGATAGGTTATTGCATTTAATATATCCTCATCCTCCACTCCGTATTTTGCTTTTGCATAATATGCACCAAGCTTTCCATGAAGCATATCAGGATTTTTTCTCTCGTAATCACTTATCGGCAAATTATGATTCTGCGCCTTTACAAGCTTCTCCTTCGTGCTCAGTCCCTTTGCACAGTCATGTAAAAGTCCTGCAACTCTTGCTTTTTCGACATCCTCATTCAATGCCATTGCCATGGAAGCCGCTATATACTCTACTCCGACAGAATGTATAAAACGTTTTTCATTTATCTTTGTTCTAAGTCGTTCAATCATTTTGTCTCTGTTCATAACAGCCTCCTTATCCTACATATAGCTTGTTCTCTTTTATATAGTCAAAAACCTCTTTATTAAGCTCCGGAATATGTCTTTCTCCTTTTTTAAGCCTGTTTCTTATCTCTGTTGATGAAGCAGGATATTCAGTTATATCAGTAATTTCAATTTGGCTGCAATTATTGATTTTTAATAGCTTGTTCTTTGCTTCAAACAATTCCTTTGCTTCGCATCCACGTCTTATAACAATTAATCTGCATAAGCCAAGAAGCTTCTCATAGCAATACCATTTTGTAAATGTCAGCAATGAGTCTGCACCGATTATGAAATCAATAGCTATATCCGAATTAATCTCTTTAATATCTCTTATTGTATCTATAGTATATGTTATGCCTCCTCTGTATATATCAAGTCCGGACAAATACAGACCTTTTTCGTCTCTAATGGCAAGCCTAAGCATATTAAGCCTGTCTTCATTTGATACAACCAGAGAATTATCCTTATACGCTGTTAGATTGTTTGGCATAAGACAAACCGCCTCAATCTCAGTATAACATTTAAGAACATTCTTCGCCATATGAATATGTCCATTATGCACCGGATTGAAGGTTCCTCCCAGTATTGCTATATGATTATATTTTGTAAAATCAATGTTCATATCCTATTTTACTGTTTTCTTCTTATCTGTATTCTTCTTATCTGTATTCTTCTTATCTGCTTCCTTTTTCTTTGCGGCAGCCTTCTTCATATTTTTCTTATATAGAACTATCTTCTTTCCTATAACCTGAACAACCTCACTTTTTGTTCTTTCAGCAAGCACCTGTGCAAGCTCATTTGGATCGTCTATACAATTTTTCAATACACCAAGCTTAATAAGCTCTCTCTTCTCAAGTGCTTCTGCCACAGCCTGAGTAAGCTCCGGTGTAAGACTTGATTTTCCTATATTGAAGATAGGCTCAAGCTTCATAGCAAGCCCCTTAAGCTCTGATCTTTCTTTGCTCGTCATAAGAGTTCCTCCTACTTATAATAATCAAATTCATGTCCATACAGTCTTACGGTATCACCCTCCTGTATGCCAAGCTCCTCTAATTGATCAAGTATACCATTGTCCTTAAGGAACTTCTGGAAGAATGCAAAGCCCTTCTCGGATTCAAGATTAGTATATCCAAGCATACGCTCGATACGTGGCCCCTGTACCAGGTATACACCCTCCTCTTCCTCTGACTTGAGCACCTCAAACGGAAGATTAGGATTGTCATCAAAGGATATATCCATTTCAGGAACAAATTCTATAACCTCATCCGGTGCTTCCTTTACAAGGTTATTCACATACCACAAAAGCTCCTGCACTCCCTTTCCGGAAACTGCCGAAATAGGAAATACCTTTATACCCTTTGGTTCATATTCATCCTTAAGCATAGAGATAACCGTCTCATAATCATCTCCATATAATGCATCACATTTGTTCGCAGCAATAACCATAGGACGTTTAGCAAGCTCCTCATTGTAGGCTGCCAGTTCTTTATTGATTGCTTCAATATCTACTATAGGGTCTCTGCCCTCTGTAGAAGCAGCGTCTACTATATGAATCAAAACCTTAGTTCTCTCAATGTGCCTTAGAAATTCAATACCAAGTCCGACTCCTTCTGAAGCACCTTCAATTATTCCCGGAATATCTGCTATAACAAATCCATTCTTATCACCCAAATCAACTACTCCAAGATTTGGATTCAAGGTTGTAAAGTGATAGTTTGCAATCTTTGGTTTTGCATTGGTAACCCTTGATAAAAATGTAGACTTTCCGACATTAGGGAACCCAACAAGTCCTACATCGGCTATCATCTTAAGCTCGAGTGTTACCCAAAGCTCCTTTGCAGGTTGTCCCGGCTGTGCATATTTAGGTGCCTGCATTACAGCAGTAACATACTGTCTGTTTCCCTTTCCGCCGCGGCCGCCCTTTAACAGCACAACAGGCTCTGTTTTATTTGACATATCAAGTATAACCTTGCCTGTCTCAAAATCCTTAATTACAGTTCCGGCAGGAACCTTGAGGACTATATCCTTGCCATTAGCTCCATGACAATTTCTCTTGCCGCCTTCCTCGCCATCCTCTGCTTTATATTTAGTGACATGTCTATAGTCGGTAAGCGTGTTTAGTCCCGGGTCAACCTCAAATATTACATCTCCGCCTTTTCCGCCGTCTCCGCCATCCGGCCCACCATCCGGTACATAAAGCTCTCTTCTGAAGGAGACGTGTCCATCGCCACCTTTTCCGGAACGTATATATATTTTCGCTCTGTCTGCAAACATAAATTAACTCCTCATATCACAACTTCCAATGCTTAAAAAAATAGCCGGGATACACCCATATCCCGGCAATATAAACTATGCTTACTCAGCAGAAACTGGATAGATAGAAACCTGCTTCTTGTCTCTACCCTTTCTCTCAAATCTAACTACACCATCTACAAGCGCAAATAATGTGTCATCTCCACCACGTCCAACATTTACGCCCGGGTGAATCTTTGTTCCACGCTGTCTGTATAAAATATTACCAGCCTTAACAAACTGTCCGTCTGCTCTCTTTGCACCAAGTCTCTTAGCCTCTGAGTCTCTACCGTTCTTAGTAGAACCAACACCCTTCTTGTGAGCAAAGAACTGTAAATCCATTCTTAACATAGCTTTTACACCTCCTTGAAGTATACTTTCAAATAATTGTGACCATGCTCATTAGATATTTCGGTTAATCCAAAACACAAAGCATCCACCAATAATTGTCCTTTTTCATCTGATTCGTCAGCAAACTTAAACTTAATCATTCCACCTTCGTCACACTCAACCTCTGTTTTGTTAGAGGTAAGGTTTTCTATGGAATTAACCGTATTGATAACCAATGCTGATACTGAAGCACAGATAATATCCTTACCCGCTTTAGCATAACCTGCATGTCCCGAAACCGAGAAGCCTTTGTATCTGTCATCAATAGTTTTGTAAAAAGTTGCCTTAATCATATAAAAAAATATTATGCATTAATTGCACTAATCTGTACTCTTGTAAATGGCTGTCTGTGTCCCTGCTTTTTGTGGTATCCGGTCTTTCTCTTGTACTTGTATACAACGACCTTCTTACCCTTGCCCTCACCGAGAACAGTTGCCTTAACTGAAGACTTCTTTGCAGCCTCTCCACAGATAACATCCGAATCAGTATTTACTACTACAACATCAAATGTAACCTCTGCACCTTCTGCTGCATCGAGCTTTTCTACATTAATGATATCTCCTTCAGCTACCTTGTACTGCTTGCCTCCTGTTGCTATAATTGCGTACATATGGCTTCCTCCTATTATCATTACTCGCCAACTATGGTGCTGCCTTATAGGCAGACTTGTACCTCGTTGTGCGGCACACTTGGTTATATTAACATCACATATATATTATGTCAAGTAAATTTTGCGATGTTTTTAACATATTTTTCTTTTTATATTATATAGTATTTTATCATTACCTTCTATCAGCAAACACTTCTATTAGCGGTCGCCTTATCTTCTTTCTGGTAATCTCTACCAGTCCAAGTCCGGTCATGTCTACTACATTTGTCACAGTATAGTCACCCTTTACCGCCTCTTCAAGCTCCTTTAAAAGCTTATTGTTAAATTCGTGATTTTGAACGTTTATAAAATCAACAATTATTATTCCGCTTATATTTCTAAGCTTAAGCTGTCTTGCTATCTCATGCGCAGCCTCTATATTTATTTTATGTCTGCTCTCTAATGCAGAATGTCCCTTTATAGCTTTTCCGGAATTAACATCTATCACCGTCATCGCTTCTGTAGGCTCTATTACAAGATATGCTCCGGACTTTAGATAAACATTTTTTGAAAGAGCCTTATCAACAACTCCTTCAACATTATACAATGCTCGTAGCGGGCAGTTATTATCGGTATACAACACACTATTATCCGCCAGATGCTGTGATATCATTTCATTATCAGTAACAATTCTCACATCCTCCTGCTCATAGAAATATTGTGCATCCTCAAGCATCTGATTATCTGCTTCATACAATTTTGAATACAAGGTAGCATATTT
>CAMALN010000140.1 GCA_945836565.1 uncultured Lachnospiraceae bacterium | reverse complement strand
GCACGCTTAACCATAGTGTTCTTGTAAACCTTGTAGATTACATCAGACTCTCTCATAGTCTTACGAAGAACAGTATCCTGTTCAACTGTAAGTCCACGATAATCAACTAATACAACTGATTTTGCGTCCTTGATGTTCTCCTTGATTTCATCAACTATTGGCTGCTTCAATTCTACCTTTGCCAAAATCTCGCACCTCCTTATATATTAATGACTGCGCGATTATCTAGAAAAATAAAAATCCCCTCACTTCGTAGCAAGGGAATAAGACGTCAATTTACTAATTCACGATTCTTCCTCGGCAGGCGTTTTATCCTTACGCTTTTCAGCACCTACTGTCTACGGCAGTTCATCGGTGATTAATCTATCACATATGCAAACCTGTGTCAACACCTTTTTTATGATTTGTGCATATTATAATGTAGAAAATTTCAGAGGTATAGATATGGCAACAAAAATCATAGTAGATGCAGGACATGGCGGCTACGACAACGGTGCAACCTACAATGGCCGCAAGGAGAAGGACGATAATCTTAAGCTTGCTCTGGCCGTCGGTGATAAGCTTGAGAGGGACGGCTTCGATGTAGTATATACACGTACCGATGATACCTATACATCTCCTACCGGCAAGGCACGTATAGGAAACGAAAATGGCGGTGACTATTTTGTATCAATCCACAGAAACTCTGCCGCAAATCCAAACCAGTACAATGGTATCCAGACATTGATATATAACAATAGTGGTATTAAATCAGCTATGGCGGAAAATGTCAATTCCGAGCTGGAGCAACTTGGGTTCAACAACCTAGGAATCGAAATCCGTCCAAATCTTGCTGTATTACGTCGTACCAATATGCCCGCGATACTTGTCGAGGCAGGCTTCATAAACAGCGACAAGGATAATGCCCTCTTCGACGAGAAATTTGACCAGATTGCAAATGCTATCGCAACCGGCATAGAGAATACACTTTCCACCTCAGCTGTCACAGCTTCAGCAAGCTATGATTTCCCTTATAATTTCCAGCTATTAGTCGGCTGCTACAAGAGCATAGAAAGTGCCGGGCAAACCATACAGGCGCTTACAGATTACGGCTACGAGCCTTCATTATATTTTGATGACGGAATCTACCAGCTAAGAGTGGGCGGCTTCGATACACGTGAAGAAGCAATAGAAGAAATGCTTGATTTAAGAGACAATGGTTTGGATTCTATCGTAGTTGGAACGAACGCCAATCTCACGCAGGTAGATACCTCGGAATATCCTGAGACAGAATAATATATATTCCGTTATAGCACCGGTCTTTTCATCAACTTTACAGATTATGGTAATAACAGTTTGCCCCATTCCTTAAAATATGATATAATTTCACAGGTTTTTGCAGCTTATATATATGTAAAAACGAAGATTGCAATATTATCAGGTGCGTTAGCACGTGCCGATAGGATAGTTTTCCAAACTCTCCTATCAGATAAGAAAGGGGACATAATATGTGGGCTTATGAAAGTGTTTTTTATCAGATTTATCCTTTGGGCTTCTGCGGAGCACCATTTGAAAATGATGGCAAGCTTGAATCAAGAATTCTTAAGGTAAATGATTGGATTCCTCACATCAAGGAGCTGGGAGCAAATGCGATTTATTTTTCTCCTGTATTCGAATCTGACACTCACGGCTACAACACCAGAGATTACTCTAAAATTGATTGCCGTCTGGGAACAAACGAGGATTTCAAAAATGTATGTGACAACCTTCACAAAAATGGTATAAAGGTTGTATTGGACGGAGTTTTTAACCATGTGGGAAGAGGCTTCTGGGCATTTAAGGATGTGTTGGAAAAAAGATGGGATTCTCCATATAAGGACTGGTTCCATATAAGCTTCGACGGAAACTCCAATTACAATGACGGTCTCTGGTATGAGGGCTGGGAAGGAAACTATGATTTAGTTAAGCTGAACCTCAAGAACGAGGCTGTTATCCAGCATATCTTTAATGCTGTAAAGGGCTGGGTTGAGGAATTCGATATAGACGGTTTAAGACTTGATGTTGCGTATTGTCTAGACAAGGACTTCTTAAAGAGACTTCGTCAATTCACAAGCGGACTAAAGGATGATTTCTTCATAGTAGGCGAAACCCTCCACGGTGATTATAATCAGTGGGCAAATGATGAAATGTGCCACAGTGTAACTAACTACGAATGCTACAAGGGACTTTTCTCAAGCTTTAACAGTATGAATATGTTTGAGATATGTCATTCACTTGCCAGACAATTCGGACCTGAGCAGTGGACATTATATAAAGGAAAGCATCTGCTCTGCTTTGTAGATAACCATGATGTATCAAGAATTGCAAGCAATTTAACCAACGAGAAGCATCTGCCTCTCATATATGCGATGTGCTTCGGAATGCCGGGTATACCTTGTGTATACTACGGAAGCGAATGGGGTGCAAAGGCGCACAAGAGTGAAGGCGACCCTGCTCTTCGTGCCTGCTTTGATGCACCTGTTGAAAATGAGCTTACACAGTGGATATCAAAGCTTGCAGAGGCAAAGAAGAACAGCAAGGCATTAAACTATGGTGATTACAAGCATCTCGTGCTTACCAATCATCAGTGTATCATACAAAGATGCACTGACGGCGAGCGCGTGCTTGTAGCCATAAACGCAAGCGATGCTCCTTACACTGCTCATTTTGATGCAGGCTGCGGCACTGCTGTCGACCTTATCACAGGCGAAACTCATGACTTCGGCGGCGGTTCGGAGCTTCCGCCATACAGTGCATTTTTCTGGAAGACGGAATGTTAATATAATACATTATACCTACAATCTGCATATAATGATGATTCCGCACCTTGTCGGTAAAATATATTAGTAAAAAGGATATAAAATTATGGAAAAATTTAGTCAAATCGTAACCCAGATTGACGATTTTGTATGGGGTCCCGTAATGTTGATTCTTCTGGTCGGCACAGGTATCTTCCTTACAATCAGAACCCATTTTCTGCCATGGCGCAATCTCGGATACGCAATCAAAAGCACACTCAGCAAGGAGGCACGAACCAAGACACGCGGTTCGGGTGATGTATCACCATTTTCAGCTCTTACGACCGCTCTTGCTGCAACTATCGGTACGGGAAACATCGTGGGTGTCGCTACAGCTATGGTATCCGGTGGTCCGGGAGCTTTAGTATGGATGTGGATATCCGCATTATTCGGACTCACTTCAAAGTTCTCAGAGTGCATGCTTGCAATCAAGTATCGTGAGGTAAATGCCAATGGTGAAATGAGTGGTGGTCCTATGTACACCATGAAGAAGGCCATTAAGCCTAAGGCCTTTGGTACTATTCTCGGTTGGTTATTCGCACTGTTTGCCGTTATCGCTTCCTTCGGTATAGGAAACATGACACAGGGTAACTCAATTGCAAGTGCACTTAACTCAACCTTTAAGGTACCTACATATGTAACAGGAATTATTATTACCGTAGTTACTCTTCTAATAATAATCGGCGGAATCAAGAGCATATCAAAGGTTTCCTCATTTGTAGTACCTATTATGGCTATCTTCTATGTTATATGCGGTCTTATAGTCATCATAGGAAATATAGGAAATCTTCCTTCCGGTGTTGCAATGATTATAAAATATGCCTTCAGTGCTGAGGCAGTAACCGGCGGTGTACTCGGTACGGTAGTTGCCTCAATGATGAATGCTATGCGTTTCGGTGTCGCAAGAGGAGTATTCTCAAACGAAGCAGGTATGGGTTCGGCCGCAATCACTGCTGCCGCCGCCACAACAGACAATCCTGTTCGTCAGGGCTACATCAATATGACAGGCACCTTCTGGGATACCATAGTTGTATGTACAATAACAGGTCTTGCAATAGCTTCCTCAGGAGTTCTCGGCGTGACAGAAAACTCTTATGAGAATGCATACGTAAGTGCCGCCGACTGGGTTATAATGACAGAAACTGTCGATAACACAGAAGTAACAAACACCTATGATATTGTAATAGAAGGTGAGGGTGATAATATGACGGTTAAGTTATATAACGCCACATCGGATGCGGCAGGGGAAGCTGTATATACCCTGACACCTTACCTCGGAAAGGAAGGCTTGGTTGATTCCGGTTATGTTGCTCCTGTCTACGATACAGAGCTGTGCGCTATCGCGGGAACCTGGGTTACATCGGATGGTAATTTGATCACCTTCGACGGTCAAGGAAGCTATTACAAGGATAATATAGTTAAAGGCTCAGCTCTCACAATCAAGGCCTTCGAATCCGTACTAAAGGCACCGGGTGGCTGGCTGGTAACAATAGGTATCACCTTATTTGCATTCTCTACAATACTTGGTTGGGAATATCATGGCGAAAAAGCCTGGGAATATATATTCGGTACTCATAAATTCAATATGATATACAGACTCATATTTGCTGCTGTTGCATATTTCGGATGTACTCAGGCACTCGACCTGGTATGGAACCTCTCAGATATTGCAAATGCACTTATGGCTGTTCCGAACCTTATCTGTATGCTCATTTTGAGCAAGGAAATTGCAAAGGATATACAGGATTTCCAGACTATACTTAAGAAGGAAAAGACTGAGAAATAATATACAAAACTTTCCTGAATATTATATTTCAACGCCGGGACCGCTTCCGCTTAGATACGCTCTGGTAACGTCGCATCACATACGTTCTGCGACATGTCGTCGGCGTCATTTAAAATGTGCCGTCGGCACATGGACGCCTTCCTCTCGTAACGGATTCTAAGTTCATGCTACGCTTACGCTTGCATTCACTAAGAACCGACGGTCGTATATGTCCCTTTGTTGAAAATAATATTCAGGAAAGTTTTTTACTTTATGACTAAATTTAATTTTAGATATTCTTAATTTGTATATATATTCTTGTAAATCGT
>CAMALN010000139.1 GCA_945836565.1 uncultured Lachnospiraceae bacterium | reverse complement strand
CCTGCTCCTCATCATAGACAACCTTATTTTCCATGCCGGCAATTTTATCTATGGATTTTATTGCTACAGTAGAAATAAGAAAAAATATAATGATAACAGCCAGCTCAACAATAAGTGCCTGAAGCAGGCTTCTGCCACATTTCATATTTAATATCCATGTAATAAGAGCCGCAAGCAGCACTATAAACGCCCTTGCATTCTTGTACTTTTCCTTCTTATCCACCTGATTATCCTCGTTACTGCTACCAATCAGATTATACTTACCTGTTTTCCCGCCTTTATAACAGAAAGCTCCTTGGTATCTGCATCAAATACTATCGTTCTTCCATAATCACGGCATCCATCCTCAGACTTTATCTTGATTCCATAAATCTTAAGCATTTCTCTGACGGCCTCTACATTTTTATCTCCGATACTTCCCATAGGACTTGTGTGTGAAAACTCAAACATTTTAGCTCCGCCCGCAATCTTTGCAACCATATTGCTTCTTGATACACCTCTTGTCTCAAGAGCCAAAACGAGCTCATCTATTCCGGTATCTGCAAACTTATACTTGTTCTGGTTCTGTTTTATCTTAGTGCTGTCCGGAAGCATAATATGTACTAAACCGGCAACAGTCATCTTCGGATCATAAATGACCACTCCAACACAGGAACCCAGACCAACTGTAGTAATTTTATCCGGAGCCACACACACATTCATATCTGCTATGCCTACTCGAATCACGCTACTCATCTATGCCTCCAATTCCCAGTCTGTTGAGAAGCAGATTAAATGAGTGCATCTCAGACAAAAGCATAATATAACCATCAAGTTCATTCTTTCCGTTCATAAAATGTGAATTAATAAGCAAAGCCTGATCACTGACCATACCAAATTCTATGCACGGAACACTCAATATGGCGCCGGCCATATCTATACATATCTGCGGAAGGGCATGTCTTACTTTAATTCCGCTGAGACTTTCAAGCGATGCTACATATGAACCTATAATAATATTTGCAATCTCCTTAACAGCAGACATACCCATATCACTAAACCAGTCTGCAGAATCACCAATCAATGCCTTAACAAGCTTTTTGGTATCTTCGATTCCAAGAATAAAAAGCATCTTGGCATTCATATCTCCGGAAATATCACTAAGTACACCTACAACCGTAGCATCTGCCCCGCCGATTTTCTCCTCCAGATCATTAAATTCACACAATTCAACCTCCGGCGGAGTTATCTTAAGCTCTGAAGAAAGCATAACCGAAAGCGAGGTGGCAGCATTACCCGCACCTATATTCCCCAACTCCTCGAGAGCATTTCTCGTGGTATCCGAAATATTCGATGTATTATTCTGGCAATTTAAATCAGTCATACACACCAAGCTCCTTTTATCTAACAACTAAATTAATATTCATTATCTATATCTGCAATAAGTCCGCCAATATTTAATATTGAAATCAAAGTATCATTATACTTTCCAACAGCCATGATATAAGCCTTCATATCATTTGTATCAGAGCCAAGCTTCTCTGTATCCTCTTCGGTAAGAGTTACAACCTCCCTGACTTCATCAACCAATATTCCTATCTTATTACCTTCTGTCTTGATAATAAGTATTCTGGATGCCGGAGTATTTTCCTTATCCTCAAGCTCGAACTTTCTTCTTAAGCTCATAACAGGTATAATCTCACCTCTAAGATTAATAACACCAAGGAAATAAGGCTGTGTATGAGGCACTCTCGTAATAGGCTGAAGACGAACTATATTATCAATATAGGTTATATCTATACCGTATTGCTCAGCATCAAATCTAAGTATAATGTACTGCTTTGTATCAGTCATAACTGCATTTGAATCCATATTTACACCTCCACTACACTAATGTATTTGAATCAATTATCAGTGCAACCTCACCATTTCCAAGGATTGTTGCTCCACTTATCATCTTCGGTACTCTGATATACTTGCCCAAAGGCTTGATAACAATTTCCTGCTGACCAAGAAGCTTATCAATAACAAGTCCTGCCTGCTTATCGCCCTTCTTGACGATAACAACTACTATACTGTCATTATCCTCTTCTTCCTCTTCCTCACAGGCTTCTATATCAAGTATCTCATCAAGCCTTACAAGAGGTATAACCTGACCTCTCAGGTTGATAACCTCCTTAGTATGTACATACTTAATATCCTCAGGAAGTATCTCCTCCAATGTAACGATTGAGTTCAGCGGTATAGCATACATTTCACTCTTAACCTTAACCATAAGAGCCTGTATAATAGCCAGAGTAAGAGGAAGTCTTACTATAAATGTAGTACCCTCACCAAGCTTTGTCTGTACCTCAACATCACCGCCAAGGCCCTCTATCTTGTTCTTTACTACATCAAGTCCAACACCTCTTCCTGATATATCTGAAATCTTCTCAGCGGTAGAAAACGCCGGCATAAACAGAAGGTCAACTGCTTCCTTATCCGTCATATATTCTGCCTGTTCAGGAGAAATCTGTCCTTTCTCTACAGCCTTTCTCTTTATCTTCTCAACATCAACACCTGCTCCATCATCCGATACCTCAATGGTTACATTGTTTCCATCCTGATATGCATCAAGTCTTATTGTTCCAACCTTAGGTTTTCCAATCTTAAGTCTGTCGATGGTTGATTCAAGTCCATGGTCTGCAGCATTTCTAAGCATATGCATAAGCGGATCTCCGATTTCATCGATAACTGTTCTGTCAAGCTCGGTATCCTCACCGGTCATTATAAGCTCCATCTCTTTGTTAAGCTTCTTAGACAAGTCTCTGATCATACGAGGGAATCTGTTAACAACGCTTTCAATAGGCACCATTCTAACCTTCATAACAGACTCATGCAGGTTTGTTGTAACCCTCTCCAGATATTCTATCTGCTCGTTAAATACTTGTCCCTGTCCGGAATTAACACCACCTACCGACACAAGACCATTCTTAGCTATAATAAGCTCTGATACAAGGTTCATAAGGTCATCAAGCTTTTCTATATCAACCCTTACTGAGCGGTTTACAACCGGCTTTGAACCCTTTGATACAGTCTTTTTCTTACTGTCATCATTTTTCTCAGTCTTTGCTTCTGTTGCAGTCTCTTCCTTTTCCTCTGACTTTGCTGTAGAATCTATGGCTTCATTAGGAATCTCATATTCTTCTATAACAGCCTCTTCAATCTCAGAGACATTTTCGATGCACTTCTTTACCTCTTCCAGTGTCTTTTCAGATATAATAAACATAGAGAAATCAAACTCAAATCTCTCATCCTCTATATCCTGAACACTCGGAACAGACTTGATAATCTCTCCATTACTCTCAACAGACTTAAATACAAGAAATGCTCTCGCAGCCTTCAAAAGACAGCTTTCCTGAATATATACAGTTGTAGCATATACATGCATTCCCTTTTCCTTTGCTTCAAGCATTGCATTTTTCTCGAAATCTGCAATTGCAATCTGCTTATATTTCTTTCTGTCCTCCGAACCTGCCACAGGTGTCTGAGGCTGCTCCTGCTTTGGCTTCTCCTGCTTTGGCTCCTCACTCACACCATTCAATGCATCATTAAGCAAGGTAATAAGCTCTTCATTGTCTTCTGTACCTTCATCAGATGTTTCGATAATGTTGTTTAGATATCCTTCTATTGCATCGAGACACTTGAACACGATATCAACCATGTCTGCATTTACATTAAGCTTTCCATTTCTAATCTCCGAGAACACGTTTTCCATATCATGAGTAAGTCTCTGCATTCTCTTGAAGCCCATGGTTCCTGCCATTCCCTTTAACGAATGTGCCGCCCTGAATATTTCATTTACGGTATCGATATTCTCCGGCTCAGCTTCAAGAATAAGCACCTGATCATTCAGATTCTGCAAATGCTCCTTTGTCTCATCGATAAATATTTCAAGATATTGACTTAAATCCATTATAGCACCCCCACTTTCTTTGTGATTTCTTCCGCAATACTTTCGAGCGGACAGACCTTATCTACAATATTTTTTTCGTATATGGCTCTTGGCATCCCATATACAGTAGAGCTTTTCTCGTCCTGGGCAATTACATAAACCTTTTTCTTCTCTGCCAGTTCAAGAATCCCGTTCGTACCATCAGAGCCCATACCGGTCATAACAACACAGACTATTTCATCATAATCTGTATCGATAAGACTGCTGTACATTATGTTTGCATATGGTCTAAGGCCTAATACAGGATAATCATCACTGTGTTTTACATAATTAGCTCCGTCTCGACGTTCAATCTTTAGATGACTTCCGCCCTTTGCAATATAACAGACTCCGGTCTTTATTTCCTCATTATCTACCGTCTCTTGAACCTCTATCTCGCTCATCTCATTCAATCTGGTTGCAAGAGAATGTGTAAAGCCCTCCGGCATATGCTGCACCACGGTAATTGGTGCTGCGAGGTTCTTGGGAAGTCTTGGAATAACATGCTGAAGGGCGTTAGGCCCTCCGGTTGAACAGCAAAGCGCAATCAGTCTTTTCTTCTTATCGCAGACATTTTTTATATCGCAGACATTTTTTATTATATTCCTGGATACATCTGCGCATTCTGCCTTACTAATCTGCTTTCCTAATTCCTTTACCTGTGTTGCAGCCTTAAGAGCACTTTTAAGCCTTAGGGCAAACTTATCTTTTCCCTTATTTACCACTCTTCCCGGTTTTTTTACAAATTCTATTGCTCCATACTCTAAAGCGAGAATAGTATCCTTAACATTACCGGTAGAACTAAAAATAATGAATGGTATATCAAGCTTCTTTTGTTTAACAGTCTTAAGAAGCTCCAAACCATTCATATTAGGCATACAAATATCACATAAAACAGCAGTAATATCATCCTTATGTTCTTCAATAATGGCTAGTCCTTCTATCCCGTCAGAAGCTGTATACTCCACCCGGCAATCTTCAGTTGTACTAATTATATCAGATACCACTCTTCTCATGAGTGCAGAGTCATCTAT
>CAMALN010000138.1 GCA_945836565.1 uncultured Lachnospiraceae bacterium | reverse complement strand
TATATAAGTTGGGAAAGAAAAACATATATTATGCCCGTACCTACAGGAGGGTTCAGCTTAATCCGGCAGGGAGTATGGTGGCGGCGTGCCTGCTTATAATTCCAGTCATATTATGTATGGTGGCTTATTTGGATGACATAACGCTTCGTATGTCGGAGTTTGGTGTGAGGACTCTGTCAAGGGTTATACAACCTGAATACATAGATATAGCAGGGACAACATATTCTGTCATAGACAATATCAGCTATATTGTTTTGCCTACTAAAGCACCGACACTATTTCTCTGTTGTATCAATCTGGCGGTGTGCATAGTGATAATGATTTTTATGAGACTGCTTCGCCGGACCGGACGGCCGCTTGCCATATTCATGATGTTTTCTCTGTTTATACACATTGTAAGCTGCATATATTTTATATCCGCCAAGGAATATTTCCCGTATACGGTGGGGATGTATTCCGAGCTGTATGTGAAGCAGCAGATTGGGATATGGCTTATATTTATCGTGCTGGCAGGATTACTTGTGACATTTATGGGAAGACGCAGATATTTGTATAGGCTTATAACCCTTGCGGCGATAATGTCATACTCTGTCGTGTTTGGCACTATCAGATATGTTATCTATCTATACATATTATACAGGTTTTCTACACTTTACATGGCCTTGCTATTCTTCGTAGTTGGACCAATGTACGATTTTGCGTATCTCGTGGCTATATATGCCATGTACGTAAACAGGAATATCAAGGATTATGCTTATGGCAGAAACAGGGGTGTGTGGAAATGGTCGTAGATATTCTAAAGGGTTATATGATTTTCCTTATTATATTGATAATGGCATATGTTGTAAGGCATTTTATCTTTGCGCTAAACAGAATGTATGGGCGGCAACGGCTGTACTACAATGACATTATCTCGGACAGGATGAAATCGATTACTGTGATAATACCGATGCACAATGAGGAAAATGTGGCGGCATATATCTTAGATGCGCTGCTTGATTGTGATTATGACAGGGAAATGCTTGAGATAATTCCGGTAAATGACAATTCTACCGACGGAACGAGAGATATACTGGAGGCTTATCATGAGAAATATGATTTCATACGACCCTTGCACAGACAGGGCGGGTTAAGGGGCAAGCCGGCAGGCTTAAATGATGCGATGAAGCTTGCAAAGGGCGAGATTATACTGGTGTTTGATGCGGATTACAGGCCCGCGAGAGACCTGCTTAAGCAGCTCGCAGTGGCTTTTGAGAATCCTGAGGTTGGCGCTGTTATGGGTAGAGTTATACCCTACAATGCAGATAAAAATATACTAACCAGGCTCATAAATATTGAGAGATCGGGCGGATATCAGGTAGACCAGCAGGCGAGATACAATCTGAAAACCATACCGCAATATGGCGGAACCGTGGGAGGCTTCAGGAAGGATATATTGCTTGAGGAAGGGGGCTTCGACACCAGAGTATTGGCCGAGGACACAGAGCTTACATATAGATTATATACAAAGGGCTGGAAGGTAATATATGCGAATTCGGCGGAATGCTACGAGGAGGCTCCGGAGACGTGGTCGTGCAGGGCAAAACAGATACGCAGGTGGTCCAGAGGTCATAATCAGGTTATGTTTAAGTACTTTTTCAAAACCATTTTTTCCGGAAAAATGAGATTTAGGGAGAAATTAGACGGAATATTTCTGCTGGGGGTATATATGGTTCCCTTTTGTATGCTGCTTGGGCAAATGGCATCGCTTGCTTTATTCTTTCTGGGCGAAATGAATATCTTAAGTGGATGGTGGGTGCTGCTTTTCCTGGCGTTTTATTGTGCAGTAGGAAATTTCGCTCCGTTTTTTGAGATAGGAACGGCTCTGTTCCTAGATGGAATAGCCGGGGAGATATATTTGCTGCCGCTATTATTATTTAACTTCTATTTCTATATGTGGAATATAAGCCGCGGGTTTATAGATGCAGTCATAGATGTCATAACAGGAAGGCGTGTGTGCTGGGTGAAGACGGTAAGGTTTGCGAAGAAGAAACAGCTAAAGGGGGATTAGATGTGGAATATATCGCTTTATTGACCGTAGTATTTGTGATTATGTTTTTGGCTCCGTTTGCGCTTTCAATTATATACAGCACAGTGAGGAAGGGGAGTGTACTTCCCATAAGTCAGGAGAAAAGGAGAGATGCCAGGTATTTTGGCAAAGCATTTTCAAGGCTTATAGAGAAGAATATAGGCTCAGTTAAGGATGACACGATAATGCTGTCGCAAATGGAGGAGTTTATAGACGGAGACAAATATTATGACTATGGGAAGACAGTGGATAAAATCATAATATGTAAGAGACATGATTTCATTGCTCCCAAGGAGGTGCTGATATACAACAAGGAGATATATAGTGCGCACAGCGTGGATATAAGGTGGCCGAAGACAAGGCTTCGTGCTGCCTATGCAAAGGAGTCGATGATGCTCGCTGACCGTACAAGTGTGGAACGCTGGGTTGATGCCAGAGAGACGCTTATAGCAGGCGATGAGTGTGAGCTGGGTATGAGTGCAACTGCGGGAAATAGACTCAGCGTAGGGTACGGCTGCCATTTTCGCAGGCTGTATGCTCCGCAGATATGCATAGGACAGTTCGGACGAGATATAGGTGGATTTGGAGAAAAAACTGTGCTCGAGGAAACAGTGCGTACGAATAAGGATTATACAGTGCTTGATGGGGTTGTGCTTAAGGGGGATGTTTGTTCTCATAAGGGTGTGAGGCTCTGTGATAATACTGTAGTAACTGGGAATATTTTCGCTGAGACAGATATACATATAGGAAAGGGAGCTGTGGTGCTTGGAAATGTATTCACTCAGGGGAGTGTATATGTGGATGATGCAGCAAGGATAGGCGAACAGGGCAGTATTGTATCCATGATTGCAAGGGAGAAGATATTTCTTGGCAAGTCAGTATGCATATATGGATATGTAAGCTGTGAGGGCGGCGGACTTACTACAGCTAAGGAGGGCAGTGTATGGGAAAACGTATCATGAGGTATGTGTGTTGTATCGTTGCGGCAGCAGTATTTTTAGCAGGCTGTATTGTGGCTGAGGTGGTGAAATATGAGTATGTTTTGCAGACGGATACATGTAATGATAGACGACAGGCTGTGGTCGTAAACACTGATGAAATGAGTCTGACAGAAGGTGCATATAACAATAGATGCCAATCTGTGATTGCAAACCCTGACGATACGAGCCTTTTAGCAGATACAGCCCCGATATATGAGGACGAAAATTACGTCTGTTATGAGGACCGCATAATACGCAGGCAAGGCTGCGATATCAAAAATGCAGGGACAATATCAGATATAATAGCCGGATTATGTGAGCTGTGTCCTTCAATTGAAAAGGCATATGTTATACCGATTCCGCATAGGATAGTCGTGGAAGCCGGATACGAGGATGTAAAAGAATCGTATGAACAGTACATGGCTACGCTTGAAGAAGACCTTCCCGAGAAAGCATATTTGGTAGATACGATGAAGGCCCTGCAGGATCATAGTGAAGAATACATTTTCTTCAGGACAGAGGATGCCTGGACTGCAAGAGGTGCATATTACGGTATGCAGGAGCTGTGCAAAATGATGCAGCGTGACTGTATTCCGCTTAATGAATATGAGGAATATGTATACAATACTTTTCTCGGTAGCCTTGCGCTTGAAGAGGACTTGAGGAATTATATCCCGTCAGATATACCTTATGACAGTCTGTATTATTATCTCCTGCCGGGTACGGTAGATGATGCAGAGGTGTTTGATATCGATTCAATCGGTAAGAAGGTAAGCTATAAAAAGCCTCTAATCACGAGCTCGGGCACAAATCTCGGAGCATTTATCGAGGGAGGCTACACAAGGGCAATTGTGGAGGGGGAAAGTCATGACAAAGAAAGAGCGGATGAGAAAATTATGCTTATATGTGATGAGAGTGGAAAGCTTCTGGCACCTTATCTTAAGGATTATTATGACGGGGTATATGTTGTGAATATCAGGGAGGATTATGAATTCATAGATGACATACAGGAGATAGTGGAGGAGCATAATATCTCGGAGATGGTAATCGCGCAAAGCGTTATCGAGATGGGAGCCAAAGGGCATTACAGGGCACTTAGCAAGGTCTTAGAGAGGTGAGATAGAGCCTATGGTGAGGAGAAGAGAACTCAAATACATAATAACAGAGGAAGAGTTTGGAAGACTGCAGTCCGTGCTTGATACCATTATGGAGCCTGATAAGCATATGGTAGCCGGACGATATATGGTAAGGTCGCAGTATTATGATTCCATAGATGATGAGGAATTGTATGCAAACCTTGATGGGCTGTCGGATAAGCATAAGATAAGACTACGAATCTATTCATTAGACGATGCTTTTGCAAGGCTTGAATGCAAATGCAAAAGTAATGCGGATGGTGTCAAATTTGCCATACCGATAACAAGGGAGGAGGCCGAGGCTATGGCGCAGCGTAGGTACGGCTTTTTGCTTGAAAGGTCAGAGGAAGCAGCACATAGGTTATATATCAAGATGACCTCACATATATATTGTCCTAAAGCTATAGTGGAGTATGAACGCACTGCATATAGATATCCGGCAGGAGATGTAAGGATAACCTTTGACAGAAATATAAGGGCGAGTATGAGCTTGGGCAGCATATATGAGGCGTGCCCGTCATACATTCCGCTTCTTAAGGCGGATAAGGGAGTGCTAGAGATAAAGTACAGCGGAGTATATCCGCCTGCACTTATGTCGATGGTGGGAGTGCTCGATGTGTCATCTCAGGCGTATAGCAAGTATTCGATGGCTATGACTTACCTAGCATAGAATGTATAGAATGGAGGGGCTCTTGTGAAGGAATTCATATTGGAAAATCTCACAAATGAGGGACCTGTAAATATCCTGCAGGTGCTTATGAATAATGTGGTCGCACTTGTGGCGGCATGCTTCATAATGCTTGCATA
>CAMALN010000137.1 GCA_945836565.1 uncultured Lachnospiraceae bacterium | reverse complement strand
AGATCTTCCGGGTAATGAGGTTGCCTGTGTAGACCACCATCCTGTATTTAAGGAGCAGGAGGATTATCTGTATTCGGATATAAGAATTACCGGTGCCTGTGCAAGCCTTGTAGCAGAGTATTATTATGCTACGGATACTCCTATGGAGGAGAATGTGGCAACAGCACTTATATATGGAATAAAAATGGATACGGATGATCTTATAAGAGGAACCACAGAGCTTGATATGGATATGATGGCATATCTTTTCAAGTTTGCAAATCCGGACAAGCTTAATGCAATGTATAAGTCTACGATAGAGTTTCAGGATCTTAAAGCGTACGGAGCAGCTATAGAGAATATTGTTCTCTATGATTATGTTGGATTTACTTATATTCCGTTTGAGTGTCCGCCTTCATTAGTAGCCATAATTTCAGATTTTATATTGGCTTTAGATGTTGTGGATGTTGCTATTGTGTATTCTATAAATGCGGATGGACTTAAGTTCTCAGTAAGAAGTGAGAGAGCAGATATAGATGCAGGAAAGCTTGTATATAATGCATTGCAGGGGATAGGAACCGGAGGAGGACATGCTTCTATGGCAGGAGGATTTCTGTCTAAAGCATGGAAGGATAAGGTTGGAATCGGATATGAAAAGAAGATAGAAGAGCTATTTATGAATAGCATAAAAATGCTGTTTAATGAATAATAATATTATGTGTACATTTATGTACATTTGTAAGAGGTGATTACATTGGATAGTCAGACAGATATTACAGTAGAGACTCTTATGAATTCTGAAAATCCCGAGATTGCACTCAAGCATATGCAACCATTTCTTGACATGATGATGTGGTATGAGTGTGCTCTTATGGAGATAGAAACCAAATTAAAGGTATTGAATAATGAGTTTGCACTTCAGTATAACAGAAATCCATTTGAGTCCATAAAATGCAGGCTAAAAAAACCGTTAAGTATTGTTGAAAAGATGAAGAGAAAGGGTCTGGATTTATCGATAGAGAGCATTCAGGAAAACCTATCTGATATAGCAGGTATAAGGGTTATCTGTTCATTTCCTGAGGACATATATACTGTATCACAGCTTTTGGCTAAGCAGGATGATATAAGGGTTATTGAGACAAAGGATTACATAAGGAATCCCAAGCCCAATGGATACAGAAGTCTTCATCTTATAGTGGAAATACCGATTTTCCTGTCAAATGAAAAAAAATATATGAAGGTTGAGGTACAGTTCAGGACAATTGCGATGGATTTCTGGGCAAGTCTCGATCATAAGCTGAAGTATAAGAAGAATAATCTGAAGCATCCGGAGCTGATAGCTCAGGAGCTAAAAAAATGTGCAGACACTATCACTGCAATGGATTATAAGATGCAGGAGATACGAAATCTGTTGGAAGAATAGGAGAAACGCTTATGAACGAAGTTCATAATTGGAATGCGTTTCGACGATATGTCATAGTCTGTCACAGAGAGGGACCCACGTAGTGGGGGAGTTGGCTGTGACCTAGGGACCCACGTAGTGGGGGAGTTGGCTATGACTTACATTGTAATAGGAGGGGACATATATATGTCAAAGGAAATATGGAAACCGGGCAATATGCTTTATCCTGTACCGGTTGTTATGGTTACAGTATCTGATGGAATGGGTAATGATGATATAGTTACGATTGCATGGACGGGAACTATTAATTCCGATCCGGCTATGGTGTCAATCTCAGTCAGAAAATCCAGATATTCACATGGGCTTTTGGAAAAAAATGGTGAATTCGCCATAAACCTTGTGTCTAAGGATTTGACATTTGCTATGGACTATTGCGGAGTTAAGTCCGGTAGAGATGTTGATAAGTTTAGCGAGATGGGATTACATAAAGTAAAGGCTTCTACAATAAATGTACCACTTATTGAAGAAAGTCCGGTGTGTCTTGAATGTAAGGTTAAGCAGATTATTGAGCTTGGTTCACACGATATGTTCCTGGCTGAGGTTACAGCTGTTCAGGTTGATGACAAGTATCTCAATGAAAACGGAAGCTTTGATATGAACGCTGCAGACCTTGTTGCATATTCTCATGGACAGTATTTTACATTGGGAGAGAATATAGGAAAGTTTGGCTACAGCGTTCAGAAAAAGAAGTAACAGTTTATGAGCTATATTGATTTATACATTATATTTCTTATATAGTAGCCCTTTGCGGTTTCTTTTATAACACCCTTTTCACGTAAAGTGAGAAGGGTGTTTATCGTTTTGGTGACACCGAGACCTGAGCGATTTATAAGTGTGTCTACATATGTATCGTCAAGTGATAATAACGATATAATTTTTATCTCATCAGGTGAAAATAAAGCAGCTGTATTTTTATCATAAAGCTCTTCTCTGTCTGTTACCTCACCCTTTAAGCATTCTATTATATCCTCGGGGCAGGTAGTACATAGCGCACCATCATATATAAGAGCATTTGTACCTTCTGATAAAGCATCACCTATACGACCGGGGATTGCATAGATGGGTTTGCCCTGAGCGAGGGCGTGGTTGCAGGTGATCAGGGAGCCGCTTTTTTTCTTCGCCTCAACTACAAGAATGCCGTCGGATAGAGCACTTATTATACGGTTTCTTTCCGGGAACTGATAAGCGTTTGGCGGGGTGTTGGGTGCGTATTCTGAGATTATGGCGCCTTTTTCCGGTATCTCTTCGTATAGCTTATAATTCTGTAACGGATAAATATTGTTTATTCCACAGCCGAGTACTGCGATGGTACATCCGCCGGCGGCAAGTGCTCCCTGATGACCATAGCTGTCTATTCCCTTAGCCAGACCGCTTATAATGTTGATGCCTTGCTTGGCTAAGGTATATGAGAAGCTCTTTGCATATTCGCGGCCATAGCTGTCAGGATTTCTAGAGCCAATAATTGCAATATTGTTTTTTGAAGAATTGATGCTTTTGGGAAGCTTGCCCTTTATATATAATATCTCCGGCGGAGCCGAGATATGCAGAAGCTTATCCGGATATTCAGCGTCAAGGGGATGTAATATTGAGATATTTTCAGAGCTTAGCTTTTGTAACAGCCTTTCTGTATATTCCAAAGCCTTGCTATTGTATATCGTGAGGGCTATATCGCTTCCGCACAGCACATTGTTTAGTTCTCTGAAGTCTGCATTATATACATTTGCAGCGGTTTTGAAATGGTTTATCAGTATGCGATACGTGTTGTTATAGACGCCATCTATATTGTGAAGCCATAGCCTGAAAAAGGTTTCATTGTAATTATCGATATCGTGCGTAATCATATATTTTCCTCCGTGAGCTTGTGATTTCTAAAAAAAATTGCCTCTGCAAGATTAGATAAGGATATATCCTCGTGACCCTCAAGATCGGCTATTGTTCTGGCTAACTTAAGTATTCTGAAGGTACCTCTTGCACTTAATTCCTGTGTTGTGAAGGTGCTTTTTAGCAGTGCCTCGCATTCAGAGTCAAGCCTTATATATTTCTGAATCAATTTACTGCTTAGCTGCGAATTGAAGGAGATGGCTTCCTGCTTGTATCGAAAAAGCTGACGCTCTCTTGCACCTTCAACTCTCTGTCGTATGATATCGGAGCATTCACCGGTGTCTGCCTCGAATATTTCTTCATAGTTTAATGGCTCTACCGCCATATGAATGTCAATTCTGTCCATAAGGGGCCCGCTTATCTTGTTTTGATATCTTTTTATAGCCATAGGAGAGCAGGAGCATTTGCTCATATTGGGATAATTACCACAGGGACAGGGATTCATTGCAGCAACAAGCATGAAATCCGAAGGGAAAATATATGAAGCATTAACCCTTGATATGCTTATCTGCCTGTCCTCAAGGGGCTGCCTTAATACCTCGAGTGCATTTTTAGAAAATTCCGGAAGCTCATCAAGGAATAGTACACCGTTATGAGCCAGACTTACCTCACCCGGTTTTGGAATATGTCCGCCACCGACTAAGGCATATCCTGAGGAGGTGTGATGCGGAGAGCGAAATGGACGTTCATGTATAAGCTTATCCTGGGTTGTCAAAAGACCGCATACACTGTAGATTTTTGTAACCTCCATTTGCTCCTCGAAGCTTAGCTTGGGCATAATTGTTGGCAGACGTCTTGCTATCATTGATTTGCCCGCACCTGCGGCACCTGTCATAAGAACATTATGAAATCCGGCGGCGGCTATCTCCATGCCTCTTTTTAATGAAAGCTGTCCTTTTATATCTGAAAAATCAACGTCATAGCCTTTTGCGGCTTCGTCGGCATATATTGAACCGCCCACACCGTAAAAATCGGGCTCATCACCGAGAAGATATGCCTTCAGACTTTCAAGCGATTTAAGTCCGATTACCTTAAGTCCCTTGACAAGCATGGCTTCGTTCACGTTATCAAAGGGGACTATACAGGTATCATAGCCCTGTTCAAAGCTGTGGGAAAGCATTGGAAGGATGCCTGTAACCGGTCGGATACTTCCGTTTAATCCAAGCTCGCCTATTATGATGGTATTGGATAGACCATTTTCGAGTTCAATTCCGAGACACATCAATAGAGCACAGGCGATGGGTAGGTCAAAGCCTGAACCATCCTTGCGGATATCGGCCGGTGTTAAATTGATAGTAATTCTCTTTGGGGGAAGATAAAAATTAGAATTCTTTAGAGCGGTTCTGACTCTTTCTGCAGATTCTTTTACAGAAGATGAGAGATAACCGACCATAGAAAATGTGGGCAGGCCATCGCTTATGTCGACCTCAACCCCGATTATTCTGCCGTCTATACCCCAAACGGCACAGCTTAATACTTTTTTATACATAAAAACTCCTTACTTCTCAAGGAGCAAACTACATATTCATATTATGTATAAAACAGGAGATTGTCAATGCGTAATCTCGAAAAAACAGACAATAAGTTTTTTTATGATAAATTTTTCTTCTTGCACAGCGAAAAAATATAGTGTATATTGTGTAGCGTTATAATTTAGGAAGGAGAAGGAAGGTTCATGGCAAAGAATCTGGTTATTGTAGAGTCACCTGCAAAAGCGAAGACTA
>CAMALN010000136.1 GCA_945836565.1 uncultured Lachnospiraceae bacterium | reverse complement strand
GTCTGACGCAAGCTCTAATCTCTCTGCTAAAGCTGCGTCCAATTCCTGTCTGTAATCTCGCATGCTGCTCCTTCCGATTACTTTAATAATCCATTTACAATAATTGCGATAGGTATTATAAAAGCTAGTCCGCATACAACGTGGGACCATCTTTTACTTCTCACTCCACCCTCCTGGGCCATCTTGCCATACCCTGCAAATACAAAGCCCACAATGGAAAGGATAAATGAGCAGATATATAGAACCGCAAATATCTCCGGTGTATGTCCCTTTGTAGCTATAGACACACATATACCGATTATCTCCGTAGCAAGAGCTATTCCCCCAAGAACAAAGGCAATAACTGTATCTACTGCTATTGACTTATCAGTAAAATAATATCTTCGTTTTCTAAAACCTGCTCTGGCCATAACCTCTCCTCATTCGTACCGAATGCTTATATACTTATAAATCTGCATTTATTTAACACATCCAATTAATTCGTTTATATCAGATATATTATTGTCAATCATATATTTTTCTATACCATCGATAATCTCTATCGTAGCATATGGATTGTTGAAATTGGCTGTACCTACGGCAACTGCCGATGCTCCGGCCATTATAAGCTCCAATGCATCCTCTGCATTCATTACACCGCCCATTCCGATTATAGGAACATCAACTGCATTTGCCACCTGATAAACCATTCTCACTGCTATAGGATGAATGGCAGGTCCGGATACGCCTGCTGTCTTATTCGCAACAGCAAATGTACGTCTGTTTACATCTATCTTCATACCTGTAATTGTGTTTATCAATGACAGTGCATCAGCTCCGGCCTCACAGGCAGCCTTAGCCATAATAGTAATATCCGTTACATTTGGTGAAAGCTTCATGATAACAGGTTGCTTTGCCTTAGCCTTGATAGCCTTGGTAATGTCGTACAAAGCCTTTGGATCCTGTCCGAATGCAATTCCGCCTTCCTTTACGTTCGGACACGATACATTTATCTCAAGCAAATCCACGTCCTCATCTGCAAGCCTCTCTACAACCTCTATATAATCCTCAGTACTCTTTCCGCATACATTTACTATTATCTTCGTATCCTTTGTCCTGAGAAATGGTATATCTCTCTTTGCAAACACATCTATACCCGGATTCTGAAGACCTATCGCATTCATCATTCCGCCGTAGGTTTCAGCCACTCTCGGTGTAGGATTACCCGGCCACGGAACATTTGCAACACCCTTTGTTGTAACTGCACCGAGTCTGTTAAGATCAACAAACTCATCATATTCCATACCTGAACCAAAGGTACCTGAAGCTACAGTTATAGGATTCTTAAGCTCAACTCCCGCTATGTTAACCTTAGTATTAATTCCCATTACAGCTCCACCTCCTCAGCATAGAATACCGGTCCGTCCTTGCACACTCTCTTGTTATGAACCATAGAGTGGTCATCTACTTCCCTGCTCTTACATACACAGGCAAGACATGCACCGACACCACAGGCCATTCTTTCCTCAAGTGATATCTGCGCCTTTATATTATGTTCAATCGCATATTCTCTTATAGCTCTAAGCATAGGTGTCGGACCACAGGCATATATGATATCACCCTCGATACCATACTCTCTTATAGCATCCATTACTGTTCCCTTTACACCGAACTCGCCATTATCACTTGACATATATACATCACCGTATGGCTTAAACTCGCTTGATAAAAATTCCTCATCTCTATATCCAAGGACAATCGACTTTTCACAATCAAGCTCCTTAGCAAGCTGGAGCATTGGCGGGATTCCTATTCCTCCACCGATGATTATAGCCTTCTTCCCCTCTTTCTTAAATCCGTTCCCCAATGGTCCGAGAACATCTATAGTGTGGTCAGAGGTGAGTGTCGAAAACTCTGCTGTACCCTTTCCGGCTATCCTGTATACAAGTCTTAAGGTTCCCTGCTCTCTGTCTATCTCACATAGGCTTATAGGTCTTGGGAGAAGCTTACTGCCATCAGCACTATACAAATCCACAAACTGTCCCGGTACTGCCTGCGTAGCTATCTCCTTAGCCTGAATAACCATAGAAAATACATTCCCGGCTATCATTTCCTGTCTTAAAATATTAGCCTTTATCTTAATCTTGCTCATAGCGTTCCTCCTACTTACCGAGAGCTCCGTTTATATCAGCTATCATATCTACCACTGCCTTACGGCTCGCATCAGCATATGCCTTCTCACCAAAGCCTGCATACTTATCCTGCTTATATGCAGCGATAATTCCTCTTGAAGAGTTAACGATTGCGCCCAATCCATCCTCATTGAAGTAGTGAACAAGGTCCTCTGCCTTTCCGCCCTGTGCGCCATAGCCCGGAACGAGGATATAAGTATTTGGCATAAGCTTACGGAGAACCTTACCCATCTCAGGATAAGTAGCACCTACTACACAGCCTACATTGCTGTATCCATTGCCCATGCACTCACTTCCCCACTCCACAACCTTCTCTGCAACGAGCTCGTAGAGCGGTCTTCCGTCTATAATTCTGTCCTGGAACTCTCCGGAAGATGGATTTGAGGTCTTGACAAGCACGAATATACCCTTACCCTCTTCCTTACACACATCAACAAATGGCTTAACTCCGTCAGAGCCAAGATATGGATTAACAGTTACGAAATCCTCGTCAAAGCCAGCAAGCTTATTGCTTCCCACCTGAACGTGTCCAAGATGACCTACTGCATATGCCGTAGAGGTTGAACCAATATCACCTCTCTTGATATCACCGATTACTACAAGACCTTTTTCCTTTGCATACTCACAGGTTTTGTGGAATGCAATGAGTCCCTCTATACCAAACTGCTCATACATAGCTATCTGTGGCTTAACAGCAGGTATCAAATCATAGGTTGCATCTATTATTCCCTTGTTATATACCCATATTGCCTCTGCCGCGCCCTTTAATGTCTCACCATACTCTGCAAATGCAGCCTCCTTGATATACTCAGGAACATAATTAAGCATAGGGTCAAGACCTACTACTATAGGTGCATTTGTCTTGGTAATATTTGCAATAAGCTTGTTAATCATTCTTTTTTCCTCCGTTTTATATTAATTCTAAAAAATTTACTATATATCCTCATTTATGGCTTCTATGCCGTCTGAATATACTAGCCTTCCATGTACTATAGTGGCCTTAACTCTTCCCTGAAGTGTCTTGCCCTCATATGGAGTATTGTGTCCCTTTGATGCAAATTCAGCTGTGTCAACCACCCATTCCTCATCAGGATCAAATATAGCTATATCAGCTCTGGCTCCTAATGCAAGCTTACCATAATCCTCATCGATACCAATTATCTTCGCCGGATTGTAGCTCATAAGCCTTGCCATATCCATCATGGATATAAGTCCTGTCTTTACTAAGGCTGTATAGGTAAGTGCCGCTGATGTCTCAAGTCCTACGATTCCAAATGGTGCTTTGTCAAAATAAGCGGCCTTTTCCTCATCAGAATGTGGCGCATGGTCTGTCGATATTGCAGACATTGAACCATCTCTTAGGCCCTCAATAAGTGCTCTCACGTCCTCCTCGGTACGAAGCGGCGGATTCATCTTATAATTGCTGTTTGCCTCAGTTATATCCGCATCAGTGAGTGTAAAATGATGCGGGCACACCTCTGCCGTTACATTTGCGCCCAATGCCTTTGCCATACGCATAAGCTCTACCGTACCCTTTGTGGAACAATGACATATATGAAGTCTTGTCTTCGCGTCATTTGCAAGGAAAATATCCCTAGCCATTATGATATCCTCAACTGCATTCGGGATACCGCACACATCATACCTCGCAGATGCAACTCCTTCATTCAGCACACCCTTTCCTACAAGCTCCTTATCCTCACAGTGGGCCATGATAAGCGCATCCATGCTTGCCGCTTTCTCGAAGGCTTCCCTGCAAAGCCTCACATCCATAACAGACTTTCCATCCTCTGAAAATGCAACCGCACCGGCATCAAGCATAGCCTGCATATCCACAAGCTCCTTGCCCTCCATGCCCTTTGTAATAGCCGAAAGCTGCTTCACGTGTACAACAGCCTCCTTCTCAGCCTTATCCAATACATATTTTAATGTCTCAACGTTATCAACCACCGGCTTAGTATTCGGCATAGCACAGATTGTAGTTACTCCACCTCTTGCTGCTGCCCTTGAGCCTGTAGCTATATCCTCCTTATACGTAAGTCCCGGATCTCTAAGATGCACATGTAAATCTACAAATCCCGGCAGAACATACATACCCTTTGCATCAATAACCTCGATTCTCTCGTTTTTATCAGGCACGTTTTCTATATCCTCATTGTTATAAGGATTATATACATGCTTCTTCCAATCCCTGTCATCAAATTTATCTGTACCGTAATGTTCTCCTATATTATGGATATACATCCTGCTAATGCGTCCCCGGACAATCTGAACATCAGCTATTTCATCAAGCCCTGTCTCAGGGTCTACAACATGTCCATTTAATATAATAAGCATAATGTCACCTCTTTACTCACATTTTTAGTGTATAGTCTCCATATAAAGCATATATGCAAGTATGTACGCATTCTTCTTGCTTTCATCAGTATCATCGACCAATATTTCCAGTTCTATGGTTTTCTTGTAAAATCCTATATTTTTTATCTCAAGTCCGGATTCAGCCGAAAGCATCAATATGTCTTCTGTAGTAAGTCCTTTCGCACCGGTTTCATCTGCCTCCAGCATAAGCACAAGCTTACCACCATGCAAAAATACTTCCCTGTTATCATCATCTATACTCTGTATAAAGTCGCAATCTACATTTTCATTATCAACATACATTCCATACTGCATGAATCTGCTGTTACGCATTACTGATTTTATAACCATTCTGCCTGCTTTCCCCGCTTCTGCTTCAAATCTTCCACAGATTTCCTTTTCTCTTGCAGGCTTATATATACAATCCTTGGTTTCAAGCTTTATATGTGCAACCTCTTCGGCACATATCATTCTCTCATTCAGCAGCTTTATCAGCTCATTATCTATGTCGTTTATCTTATTTCTTATCTCCGCTAAATCCATAATGCCCTCCAAAACATAATTAGGTATGACAAAACGCCATACCTAATTATGTTATCACAAATATTCCTTACAGACAACCTAAAACATTCCTGTTTACAAGC
>CAMALN010000135.1 GCA_945836565.1 uncultured Lachnospiraceae bacterium | reverse complement strand
TCTTTCTACACGGACTATTACTTTTTCATATCTATACACACTCTTTGTCTAAGAGTTTAATTCATCCAAGGTCTTGTAATATGCAGGTAATAGTTCGGCTGTGAAGTCCTTGAGCTCAGGGAGTTTTTCTGACATCGTGATAATGGCATTTTCTATGGTTTCCTTTGCCTTTACGAATTCCTTGTTGCCCGTCTTTTCTTCCTCGATGCATTTTATGAGCGCAGACAGCTTATCAGCCGCCTTTACAAGCTTCCATTCGTATCCCATATCCTCGGCTTTGAAGAAGATATCTCTATATTCAGTGCGGAGGTCTTCAGGGAGATTGTCAAGAAGTCTTTCGTTTGCCTCGTCTTCGATAGATTTATATGCTTCCTTCAATGCAGAGTTATAATATTTTATGGGAGTGGGCATATCTCCGGTCAGAATCTCGGACGCATCGTGATACATCGCAATAACTGCCGCCTTATCGGCATCAAGCTTTCTTCCGTATCTGACATTTCCGATTACACACAGCACATGTGCTATCATCGCAACATCAAGCGAATGCTCTGACAGATTCTCCGGAATGGTGTTGCGCATCAAAGCCCATCTCTCTATATATTTCATTCTTGAAACTGTAGCAAAAAAACTGTATTCCATAATTCGGTTAACTCCAAAATATTATAAAAGCTCATCTTGGCATATTATGCTTTTACCTATGACAAAGCTTCCGCTCCGGTTTTGAGTGTGATATTCATATGCTCCTCAAAAAGCTTCATAAACTCTTCACCGGTTAGATTTTCCTTTTCAATTAAAACCTCTGCGATTGCGTCCAGAGTCTCGACATTCTTCTTAAGAAGCTTATACGCCTTCTCGTATGCATCCTTAATCATATTCTTAACTTCGTTATCTACCTTGGTCTCTGTCTCAGATGAACAGTTAAGCACTCTTCTTCTGTCAAGATACTCTCCTGTTATACCCTCAAGCTGTACCATGCCGAATTTCTCGGACATACCATACATGGTAACCATGGTTCTGGCTAGGTTTGTAGCCTTCTCTATATCATTTGATGCACCATTGGTCACAGAATCAAATTTGAGCTCCTCAGCTGCCCGACCTGCAAGAAGTGTAATGATTTCTTCTTCCATCTCTTTCTTGGTCTCAAGCTGTTTTTCTTCTTCCGGAACCTGCCATACATATCCAAGTGCACCGGTTGTTCTCGGAACTATTGTGATACGCTGTATAGGAATAGTATTCTTCTGCAGTGCCGCAACTAATGCGTGTCCAACCTCATGGAAAGCAACTATCTTCTTCTCCTGAGGCGACAGAAGCTTCTCCTTCTTCTCCTTGCCCGCAAATACTATCTCAACACTTGCTATAAGATCCTTCTGAGATACAACCTCTCTTCCGTTTCTTACTGCCATAAGTGCTGCTTCATTTATAATGTTGGCAAGGTCAGCTCCAACCGCGCCTGCAGTAGCAAGTGCAAGTTCCTTGAAATCGACTGTATCATCCATCTTTACATTCTTGGAATGTACCTTCAATGTATCTATACGTCCCTGCATATCAGGCTTAGACACTATAACTCTTCTGTCGAATCTACCCGGTCTTAATAGTGCCTTATCAAGCACCTCCGGTCTGTTTGTTGCCGCAAGTACAACTATACCCTTTGAGGTATCAAAGCCGTCCATCTCTGCAAGAAGCTGATTCAGGGTCTGTTCACGCTCGGAATCTCCACCGCTTTGTCTGGTGTCTCTGCTTCGTCCGATTGCATCTATCTCATCAATGAAGATGATACAAGGCGCCATGGTATTCGCCTTCTTGAACAAATCTCTGACTCTCGATGCTCCTACACCAACGTACATCTCCACGAATTCAGAACCCGAAAGTGAAAAGAACGGTACATTCGCCTCACCTGCAACAGCCTTGGCAAGCAATGTTTTACCGGTTCCCGGAGGTCCTACAAGAAGTGCACCTCGAGGAAGCTTTGCACCTATCTCGATATATTTTTCCGGTTTCTCAAGAAAATCAACCATTTCAGTCAGGGATTCCTTAGCCTCAGCCTGACCTGCCACATCCTCAAAGGTGACACCGGTCTTCTTCTCGACATACATCTTGGCATTCGACTTTCCGACGCCCATTATGCCACCGCTCTTTCCTGCAGTCTTCATAATTAGCACCATGAGAAGATAGAATGCGCCTATCATAATTACATATGACAGCACAGTGTTCATAATGGCATTTCCACCCTCGTCTATCCTCTCGAATTCGACACCTGCTTCACTTAATCTGTCGACAAGCTGATAATCCTCTATACGAACTGTGGTATAGGATTTCTCATATACGGCATTTTCATCCTGCTTCGCAGGCTCAAATGCAATATAGCTTCCATATACCTTTACATTTGTAACCTGATCGTCCTCAAGCATCTGCAGGAATTCGCTATAGGATATCTCTTCCTCACCGGCATGCTTAAGCTTAGAATATGTCTTGTAAAATACAAGTGTCATTATAAGAGCTATTATAAGCATAATCAATCTTGCCGAAGGCTTCTTTTTATTATTTTCCGGCGAGTTATTATCCTGATTCTTGTTCTGATTGTTATTCTTGTCTGTATTATTTAAGTTGTCACTCATAATTTACCTCTGTCTATATTAAGCCTGACAGCTTATTGTATCCATTATGCATATAAAGGATACTTGTCAGTAATACTCTTAACAAGAGCCATAGCCTTGTCATTATCCTTGTCTATAACTGCTGCCTTTATAGCATCAGCAATAACAAGCATATCATCCTCCTTGGCACCTCTTGTTGTGATAGCAGGAGTTCCAAGTCTAATGCCGCTTGTTACAAATGGTGACTTAGGATCATTTGGTACAGTATTCTTATTTGCAGTTATATGAACGCTGTCAAGGAGCTTCTCTACCTCCTTACCTGTAAGGTCAAGATTCTGAAGGTCAACAAGCATAAGATGATTATCTGTTCCTCCTGATACTATCTTGAAGCCTCTCTCTGTAAGTGCCTGTGCAAGTACAGCGGCATTCTTCACTACCTGTGCCTGATACTCCTTGTATTCCGGAGAAAGTGCTTCCTTAAGGCATACTGCCTTTCCTGCGATAACATGCATGAGAGGGCCACCCTGAATTCCAGGGAATACAGCCTTATTGAAGTTGTACTTTTCATTTACCTCGTTACTTGAAAGAATCATACCACCACGAGGACCTCTCAATGTCTTATGTGTTGTTGTCGTGGTAACGTGTGCATAAGGTATCGGACTTTCATGAAGACCTGCAGCTACAAGACCTGCGATATGAGCCATATCTACCATAAGAACAGCTCCTACTTCATCTGCTATCTCTCTGAATCTCTTGAAGTCAATTGCTCTAGCATATGCAGATGCACCGGCTACGATAAGCTTTGGCCTGCACTCCTTCGCAATTCTTAACACCTCATCATAATCTATAAATCCGTCGTCATTTACACCGTAAGGTACTACATTGAAATACTTACCTGACATATTTACAGGAGAACCATGAGTAAGATGTCCGCCATGTGCAAGATTCATACCCATAAATGTATCGCCCGGCTCCATAATAGCGAAAAATACTGCCATATTGGCCTGTGCACCGGAATGCGGCTGAACATTTACGTACTCACAACCAAAGAGCTCCTTAGCTCTCTCTCTTGCAAGGTCCTCAACAACATCAACATGCTCACATCCGCCATAGTATCTCTTGCCCGGATAACCCTCTGCATATTTGTTGGTAAGCGGACTTCCCATAGCAGCCATAACCGCCTTAGAGACAATATTTTCCGAAGCGATAAGCTCTATATTATCATTCTGTCTCTTAATCTCGGCTGTCATAGCCTCTGCAATCTCCGGATCAAATTCTAAAATCTCATTAAAATCGTACATCACTTTACCTCCCTTTTATCTCATAAATATACGACCGATTATATAATTTGTTTTATTCAGTGTCAACCAAAGTGTCGCATTTGTCCTTTCGTTTTCTGGCGAATTCTACATAACTCGCCACATAATAATTAATCTCAGCGCCATACAATATAATCTGCATACCTATATACAACCATATGATTATTAATATAATTGATGTCAGGCTTCCGTACATATACGATGCCTTTGATGAGAATCTTATAAACAGTGAAAAGCCATTTGTCATAAGCATCCACATCAAAGATGCAAACGCAGCCCCTGCCAGTTCATATCTAAAACGCCCCTTTCGCCCCGGCAATTGATAATATATTATCAGAAATAATATAAACAATATAACAAATGTAAACCCATTTTTAAGGCTGTATATCAAAAGCGTGGTCTTTGCCAGCTCGGGCCATTTTTCTATAACTCTTCTTACAATATTCGAGCCAAAGAGATACACACTCATTATCAGGAAAAGCATAAGTGCAAATACAAGAGTATATAATGCACTAAGCAATCTTAATAACACAAAATTCTTGTTTTTCTCAACCCTATATACTCTGTTCAAACCATAGGTCATAGCCTGTATACCTTTACCAGAAGACCAAAGGCTGACGAGCACTGATACAATTGTAATCGAAGACAGTGAAGTATTACCCGAATTCCCAACCTCTGAGGCTACAAGTCTTACATAGTCCTCAAGCTCTCCCGGAACCACATCCATTATACGGTTCAATACATATTCACTTGAGATAGGCAGCTTTGAAGCAATCAAAAGCAATACGATAAGAAACGGAAAAAAAGAGAGTATCACAAAAAATGTTACCTGTGCCGCATAAGCCGGTAAACTGTCATCAAAGGATTTCTTAAAAAACGTTCCTATAAAATCTATTACCTTCTTCAGTGTTACTCACCTCTTTGATTCCTTAACAAAACAAAAAAATATCCGGAATGCCGTTTCCTGCCTTCTGACTCCTAGCTGTGCTAGGTGGGCAACCGCACGCAACCCTCTGTCTTCTCCTTCACAAATAAGCCTAAGCTTACGGGAGCCTGACATAATGTTACGATATAAGAATCCCGTTTAAAGTAGATGTAGGTTCAAATAAACAGGAGCGTCGAACATTCCAGATATAAACAATCATTTTATTTAATTTCGATAAAATGATTATATCTTAATTATATGTTTTTTTCAAGCAATTATTAAATCAAAATTTTACCATTGTTTTTCATAGTTTTTCATTGTTTTACATTAAATTTTAGATTTATGAAGCATTCTGGCCGCTGCATTTTCATGGT
>CAMALN010000134.1 GCA_945836565.1 uncultured Lachnospiraceae bacterium | reverse complement strand
ATAAATGAGTATGGATTTATTGAGGCACCTTACAGATTAATTGACAAGAGTGATCCTGCAAATCCTGTTGTTACAGATGAGGTTGTTTATCTTACAGCGGATGAAGAGGATAAGTATATAGTTGCGCAGGCGAATGAGGCCCTCGATGAGAATAATCATTTCGTGAAGAACAATGTATCAGGCCGTTTCAGAGAGGAAACCTCTGAGTTCCCTAAGGCAAATATTGACCTTATGGACGTATCTCCTAAGATGGTATTCTCAGTTGCGACTTCAATGATTCCGTTCCTTCAGAATGATGATGCGAACAGAGCACTCATGGGTTCAAACATGCAGCGTCAGGCGGTTCCGCTTCTTAATACTGAGGCACCTGTAGTAGGAACCGGTATGGAAGCAAAGGCAGCCAGAGATTCGGGAGTATGTATTATCGCGAAGAAGGACGGCGTAGTTGAGATATCATCGAGCAACAAGATAGTTATACGCTGTGAGGATGGTACAAAGGATGAATACAATGTAATTAAGTTCTCACGCAGTAACCAGGGCAACTGTATGAACCAGAAGCCTATCGTGAAGAAGGGCGATATAGTTAAGGCCGGAGATGTTATCGCAGATGGTGCGTCTACATCGCAGGGTGAAATTGCTCTTGGAAGAAATCCACTTATCGGCTTCATGACATGGGAAGGCTACAACTATGAGGATGCTGTTCTTCTTAGTGAGAGACTTGTGCGTGATGATGTATATACATCAGTTCATATTCAGGAGTTTGAGTGCGAGGCCAGAGATACTAAGCTCGGAGCAGAGGAGATAACCAGAGATTTGACCGGATTATCACCGGATGCACTTAAGGATCTTGATGAAAATGGTATTATTAGAATCGGTGCTGAGGTTCGTGCCGGTGATATATTGGTAGGTAAGGTTACACCAAAGGGTGAGACTGAGCTTACTGCTGAGGAGAGACTCCTTAGAGCAATCTTCGGAGAGAAGGCCAGAGAGGTTAGAGATACAAGCCTTAAGGTACCTCATGGTGAGTATGGTGTCGTAATGGATACTAAGATATTTACCAGAGAGAACGGGGATGACCTTCCACCCGGAGTAAATAAGAAGGTTAGGGTTTATATAGCACAGAAGCGTAAGATATCAGTTGGTGATAAGATGGCTGGTCGTCACGGTAACAAGGGTGTTATATCAAGAATTTTACCGGTTGAGGATATGCCATTCCTTCCAAACGGCAGACCGCTTGATATCGTGCTTAACCCATTGGGCGTTCCTTCGCGTATGAATATTGGACAGGTGCTTGAGATACATTTAAGTCTTGCTGCTAAGGTTCTTGGCTTTAATATTTCAACTCCTGTATTCGACGGAGCACACGAGAGTGATATTATGGATGCTCTTGAGATGGCAAATGATTATGCGAATACTGAGTGGGATGAATTCTACGAGAAGTATAAGGATGATACAGCGCCTGAGGTTATGGAATATCTTCATGAGCACCTTGACCACAGAGAAGAGTGGAAGGGCGTTCCTATCAACAGAACAGGTAAGGTAACTGTACGTGATGGTAGAACCGGTGAAGAGTTTGATTCACCTGTTACTATAGGCTTCATGCATTACCTTAAGCTTCATCACCTTGTTGATGACAAGATACATGCTCGTTCAACCGGTCCGTACTCACTTGTGACACAGCAGCCGCTTGGTGGTAAGGCTCAGTTCGGTGGACAGAGATTCGGAGAGATGGAGGTTTGGGCTCTTGAGGCATATGGAGCATCATATACTCTTCAGGAGATTCTTACTGTTAAGTCCGATGATGTTGTGGGACGTGTTAAGACATACGAGGCTATTATCAAGGGTGAGAATATTCCTGAGCCGGGTATTCCTGAGTCATTCAAGGTATTGCTTAAGGAATTCCAGTCTTTGGCGCTTGATGTTAAGGTGCTTAAGGACAATGGTGAGGAGCTTGACTTTGGCGAGGATATGGGCGTTACCATTGACAATGAAACCAGAGAGCTTATCGGAGGAACCAGCGTAGATGGCGACCTCGAGAACCAGGGCTTTAGCGGAATAGATGAGGATAATGAGCTTATCTCGCTTGGTATGACAGGCGGCTCAGATTCTGATGATGAAGAATAATTCTAAGGGAGGATATATAAATGGCAGCTATAAATAATGAAGCAGCACAAGAGCAACAGCCGGTTAGCTTTGATGCTATAAGGATTGGACTTGCTTCTCCTGAAAAGATAAGAGAATGGTCTAGAGGTGAGGTAACAAAGCCTGAGACTATTAACTATAGAACCCTCAAGCCTGAAAAGGACGGATTGTTCTGTGAGAAGATTTTCGGACCTAACAAGGATTGGGAATGTCACTGTGGAAAGTACAAGAAGATCAGATTCAAGGGTGTAGTGTGTGACAGATGCGGAGTAGAGGTTACCAAGGCATCTGTCAGACGTGAGAGAATGGGACACATTGAGCTTGCAGCACCTGTATCTCATATATGGTATTTCAAGGGAATTCCTTCAAGAATGGGACTTCTTCTTGACCTTTCACCAAAGCAGCTTGAGCAGGTATTGTATTTTGCGTCATATATTGTACTTGATCCGGGAACAACGGATCTTGAGTACAAGGAAATTATAGATGAGAAAAAGTTTAGAGAGACAGAGGCAACCTTCGGCGAAGGTTCATTCAGAGCCGGAATGGGAGCAGAGGCTGTTAAGGAGCTTTTGCAGTCTATAGACCTTGATGCGGAATCAGAGGCTCTTAAGGAAAGACTTGCTAAGGAGACAGGACAGAACAGAGTTAAGACTATCAAAAAGCTTGACGTTGTTGAGTCATTTAGAAAGTCAAATAATAAGCCTGAGTGGATGATTCTCGATGTTGTACCGGTTATTCCTCCTGATATCAGACCTATGGTTCAGCTTGATGGTGGAAGATTTGCAACATCAGATTTAAATGATTTGTACAGACGTATTATCAATAGAAATAATCGTCTTAAGAAGCTCAAGGAGCTTCAGGCACCTGACATTATCGTTAGAAATGAGAAGAGAATGCTTCAGGAGGCTGTAGATGCTCTTATCGCAAATGGTAAGAGGGGTCGTGCGGTTACAGGCGCAGGAAACAGACCGCTTAAGTCTCTTTCGGAGATACTTAAGGGTAAGCAGGGACGTTTCCGTCAGAACCTTCTCGGTAAGAGAGTTGACTATTCAGGACGTTCGGTTATCGTCGTTGGTCCTGAGCTTAAGATATATCAGTGTGGTCTCCCTAAGGAGATGGCTATCGAGCTCTTCAAGCCTTTCGTTATGAAGGAGCTTGTATCTCAGAATAAGGCAAACAATATCAAGCAGGCCAAGAAGATGGTAGAGAAGCTTGATACACAGGTTTGGGATGTTTTAGAGGAGGTTATCAAAGAGCATCCGGTTATGCTTAACCGTGCCCCGACTCTTCACAGACTTGGTATTCAGGCATTTGAACCGATTCTTGTAGAGGGTAAGGCTATTAAGCTTCATCCGCTTGTATGTACCGCTTACAATGCGGACTTCGATGGTGACCAGATGGCTGTGCATCTTCCGCTTTCAGTTGAAGCACAGGCAGAGTGCAGATTCCTTCTCCTGTCACCAAACAACCTTTTGAAGCCTTCGGATGGTGGTGTTGTTGCCGTTCCTTCACAGGATATGGTACTCGGTATATATTATCTTACTATGGATAAGTTTGCTGAGGTTCCTGCTGATAAGCTCGATGAGGTAGAAATTGTTAAGGAATATCTCAAGGATAATGAGTCGGAGAATATAGCTGATATCAAGAAGGATGCATTGGCAGGAAAGCTTCCTATGCATGCAGCGGTTAAGGTCAGAGTAATTAAGAAGGCTACAGGTTCAGATACATTCTTTAAGGATATAGTAGGCTATGTACGTGATTTTGTAAGCCCTATGTTCAAGGATTTGAATAGTGCTATGCTTGCTTATGAGAATGGGAACCTTACACTTCATCAGAGTATAAAGGTTAAAAGAACAGCTACTACAGAAGATGGTAAGCAGATTACAGGCTTCGTAGAGAGTACTCTCGGAAGACTTATCTTCAATGAGATTATTCCACAGGATTTGGGATTTGTTGACAGAACTAATCCTCTCAATGTTTTAGAGCCTGAGATTAACTTCCATGTAGGTAAGAAGGGACTCAAGAAGATTCTTGATAAGTGTATCAATACTCATGGTGCTACAAGAACGGCAGAGGTATTGGATGCAATCAAGGCTATGGGTTATAAGTACTCAACAAAGAGTGCTATAACAGTTTCGGTATCGGATATGACAGTTCCTGCTTCTAAGAGTACAGCACTTAAGGAAGCACAGGAGACAGTTGACCTTATCGCAAATTATTACGGTAGAGGATATCTTACTGATGAAGAGAGATATCAGTCCGTAGTTAAGATTTGGGAGAATACTGATAATAAGCTTACTAAGGACCTTTTGGATGGTCTTGACAGATACAACAACATCTATATGATGGCTGATTCCGGAGCGAGAGGTTCGGATAAGCAGATTAAGCAGCTTGCCGGTATGCGTGGTTTGATGGCTGATACTACAGGACGTACTATCGAGCTTCCAATCAAGTCTAACTTTAGAGAGGGCCTTGATGTACTTGAGTATTTCATCTCAGCGCATGGTGCTCGTAAGGGACTTTCTGATACAGCGCTTCGTACAGCAGACTCAGGATATCTTACTCGTCGTCTCGTTGACGTATCTCAGGATATCGTTATCCGTGAGGTTGACTGCTGCGAGGGTAGTGATGAGAAGCCTGGTATGTATGTGAAGGCATTTGCTGACAAGAAGATAATCGAGAGCTTTAGAGACAGAATTACAGGACGTTATGTGGCTGAGTCTGTACTCGACAAGGATGGAAATGTTCTTGTTAAGAAGAATCATATGATCACTCCTAAGAGAGCAGATCTTATAATCAGCAAGGGTATTGCAAGAGACGGAAAGCCTATCGCAGGTGAAGATGGCGAGCCAAGAAATGACGCAGAGATTAAGATCAGAACAGTGCTCTCATGTAAGTCACATCTTGGTATCTGTTCTAAGTGCTACGGTGCCAATATGGCAACCGGACAGGCGGTTCAGGTAGGTGAGGCTGTCGGTATCATTGCTGCACAGTCTATCGGTGAGCCTGGTACACAGCTTACAATGCGTACCTTCCATACAGGTGGTGTTGCCGGTGGAGATATTACACAGGGTCTTCCTAGAGTTGA
>CAMALN010000133.1 GCA_945836565.1 uncultured Lachnospiraceae bacterium | reverse complement strand
TAATATGCATCATACTTGCTCATGATATCTTTTATATCACTAACAGATGTATCCATCTCAATATACTTTATATCTCCATATTCCGTGTCTAGCCTGTTATGCAATTCACTTAATATCTTATTCGGAGCTTTGTCCCATATATCATATGCAGGATACAGGCATATATCCGTTTCAACAGCTAGAGCATTATCTGAAAATACCCGGAGCTTTTCAGTTATGCGTTCAATTATGTTCTCATGTTCTGAAAACTCATTCTCACCTATGCAGTACAATACCCGCTTCCTTTGTTTTTTCGGCACTGAATGCTTACCGGCCTCTGTCTCTTCTTCCATAACTACAAGCTTTTCCTGCCAATAATCCCTTGTATCCTCTCCGGCAAATTCGCTCAGCTTGTCAATGAACATTTTCCTCATATTTTCTGACTGAGCATATACGACATCCGCGCATATAAGACCCGGTGCTGTTACATAATGCTTCATGTTATATATCGTTGTAGTATCCTCAGGACCAAATTCATCTATGTGATACCATGGTACGTACACAAGCTTATCAGTATTACTCTGCAAATTCTTTGAATAATACATATTAGGTACAGTCAGGCATGGATTTTCTCCATCATACGGATCCTGTATATATATTATGTCCGGATGCAATAATTCGAGATTGTATTCATTCCATTTTTTTATGGTTACATATCCCGGATAGCCACATTCTGCAGCTTCTGATTTCACAGCTTCATTCACACAGGATAACCCGTTAGCATCTGCTACACTTAATATCTGTCCGTAGACATCCTTTCGATATCTCGGTACATACACGACGCTTACCTCAGTGTCCTTCTCCTGAGCCGCTGCCCTATATAAGCAGTCAAAGCCCTGCCAATAATCAGCCCCTATCGACACGAATAATACCTCTTTCTTATTCACTATCTCATCGCCAACCATAAGAGCTATCTCTCTGCAAAGCTCCGCCATTTTCGACATATACTGAGCCACCGGCTCCTCCGACACTGATTCACCTTGAATCAAAATGTCATCCTCCGAGGCATCACCACCGGCTACTTGGTTACACCCTTGTGCAAGCATCTGATATAAGCCATATATCTCCTCACAGAGAGCCTCGAGCCTTCCCACAATTCTTTTCACTCCCGGATGCTCTTCTCCCTTAACCTGCTCCAACAGCGTTCCAAGGTCAATAGCCAGCTGCTGTGTCTGCATCAGGATATCCATAATCTCCTCATACCTGCACTCACACATCAAGCCCATTATCGTATCAACATTTTTCTCTAACTCATCCACACATTGAGCAACTATATCCTTAAACGTCTCCTTATGCTCATCACATGTCTCACCACGCATAAGTCTCTCATCGAATCTAAACTCCGGCAGAGCAAAATCCGCCACAGCCTGAAGGTTCTTCCTCTGTCCTTCAAAGTACGGATAATCATGTCCGCCCCATACCTTATGCACCTTAAAATATTCTCCATACCTGCTGCTTAACACCTGATGATATCTTATAGGCACAGAAATTGTAGTTGTCTCAAACGGCAGTCTCACTGTACTCTCATAGCACTCCTTCGGCAGGCCTCTTGACCCCTTCAATACCCACGGAAATATCTGTCCTATACGCGCCGACTCATCCGGCTTGGTACGTCCCATCTGCTTCTCCGCCAATGCATACAGCGCTTTTCCCAATGCTACTGCTCCGGCAGTTCTGTCAAATACTACGTTATATTTTCGTTCCAACAATTGTAGTTTAATATCAGCTCCCTGCGATACGCAACCACTGCCTACTATCGCATCTGCAGTCGCAATAATGCTCTTAACCTCGTCACAACGCTCCCTCTCACGTTCTTCATCCTCGTACAGATAATCCAATATAAATATATCCACCGTTGCGATATATGGAAAATTGTAAAACTTGTCCAGATGCTTCTTGTCAAAGCATATAGAATTGGTATTTACCACGCGCGCCAAAAAAAGCCAGTGGCCGTCCTTGCTGTCAAAATTGTGTACAGCAAAGCCCTCTGGCAATTCCTCCTTGGCTACCTGCAAAAACCTCTCATAATCCAACCTCATCATAGATATGTCGATATCATCATCCCATGGCACAAATCCGCCATGTCTGACAGTACCTAGCAGAGTTCCCCACTCTGCAAAATACTTTATACCATACTTTTTACATATCCGGTCTATCGCAGATAAGATATCCAATTGTGTAGCCCAAGCCTGTTTGATGGCGGTAGGTACATAGAAGCCACACCTTACCTCATCATACAAGAATCTCTTTTCTATCATATCAGTCGTTTACACCCATTATCTTCACGTAGTCTTCCGTCTTATCACGCATTATCAGAAAGCCTTGCATAAGCTCCTTCATCTCATATCTGTGAGATATCATCTTCTCAGGAGCTACAAGTCCTTGCTCAAGGCAGTTTATCACATAATGCCAATCGTCATCCTTATCCCCGGTAAATGAAGAGTTCCATGTACCCGTGAGCTTAAGCTGATTCCTAAGTATCTTCCAGTACACTGCCTTCTCCAATGACATATCAGAATAAGGGTTCCCAACCAGCACCAATGCACCTGCCGGATTAAGAGAGTCTACCGCACAAGCTACAGTCTCATTCTTTCCGACACACTCATAGAACATATCCACACCACCGGCATGCTCTGCCAACCATTCTGTGATATTATGTTCTCTGCTGTCACAGAAATACTCCTCGCTTATACCCAGCGTATCTATATGCTTCTTCTGCGAAGCTTTATTCCCTATTACATATATATTCCTGAAGCCCTTCTGCCTGAGGAACATCACAAGCAAAAGTCCTATGGTTCCCAAACCACAGACCGCTATCTTCATATCAGCATTTGATGCCGCTCCATCTCTGCTCTCACCTATAAGCTCAAGTCCCCTTCTCATAGCATGTACGGCAACAGCCATAGGCTCCAGCATAGCAGCCTGCTCATAGGTTACATTCTCCGGAAGCTCTATAAGATTGGCTGCCGGAACTGCGACATAATCCGCGAAGCCACCATCGCATCTCGAGCCGAGGTAATTATAATTACGGCACATCTCATACCTTCCCTGACTGCAAGGACCACATTTTCTACATGGAATCAGTGGGAATATCCCTACCTTCTTTCCTATCCAGTCAGCATCCACATCAGCCCCTACTGCTTCCACACATCCGGAGAACTCATGTCCTATCACTAGGTCCTTCTTATGTGCACCCGTTGTAAATGCTCTCGGAATATCCGAACCGCATATTCCTGCTGCCTTCACACGAACCAGCACCCATCCCGCATCAGGCTCCGGCTTAACTCTATCCTCGTATGTAAATGAATTCACATCATGCAAAACCCACGCATTCATAAGTTTTTTTTCGTTCATAAGCGTTCCTCCGCTCGTTCCAAATCAGCCCTCGTAGTTATCTTGAAATTGCTTTCATCACCCGGCACCATAGCTATGTGCATACCTGCCATGACGGCAACCTCTGTAGAGCCATTTATCTGCATTATCCTATCTGGCAGTAATGCCTCACAGGCCTTCTTATACATGTCATATCTATATATCTCCGGTGCCTGTCCGGCATAAACCCTTGCCCGGTCTATGAGTGCCGATACAGCCCTGCCGTCCTCACTCATATATACCGTATCCTTCATCGGAAGCACCGGCATCACTCCGTCATATCCTTCCAATGCATCAAAATATGTGCTTATCATCTCCGTGGTTAGAAATGGCCTGGCTGCATCATGTATCATGATATTCATCGATGCCGGGTCAGCATTTGCAAGACTGCCGCCCACAGCGTCTATTGCCACTTCTATATCTGCCAATGCATTCCATATGGATAACTGTCTGTTTGCGCCCGGTGCGGAATATCCAAGTATCTGATCACCTACTATTGACCCATCATCTCCAAATACTTGTCTATTCGCTTCTAAAGCAATGTCATCTCTCCAAGGCTCATCAGCCACAATCCATATACCATCTATCTCAGAAGCTTTAGCGAAGGCTTCCAAACAATATGTAATTATCATCTTATCCCTGACTCTTATGTACTGCTTGGGAATCGAGCTACCCAATCTGGTTCCTGTTCCCCCGGCTAAAACTATCGCAATATTCATTAGTTATCTCCTAATTTGATTTCTCTAAGCTCCTTCAATATATCTCCATATGGTCTGTTTTTACCAAACAGCACTGTAGTTCCAAGTACAAATCCTTTTATACCCTTAGGAGCAAACTCTGATATCTTATCGAGACCGCAGGCTCCATCCCAATAAAGCTCAAAGCCCATTTCATCCTTGAGCGACAATAGCCTGTCTATCTTTTGACCAACGTATGGTCTGTACATCTGTCCTGCATTTCCCGGATTCACCGACATAACCAGAACCTTATCTACTATTCTAAGCATCTCGAATACTGTCTCCACGGAGGTTCCCGGATTAATCGCTATACCGGGCACCATGCCCGCATCGATTATCATCTGTAATGTGGTGGATGGATGATACTCTGCCTCCGGATGGATATATACTGTGTCACCCTTTCGAAGATTCCGCAAGAACAAATCTATACGATTGTAAGGATGCTCTATCATAAGATGCACGTCAAGCGGCTTTTCAGTAGCTCGTGCTATGTATGCCATATCCCCCAATGACATCGCAAAGTTAGGCACGAATCTACCATCCATAATATCGATATGGAAGGAGTCTATCCCTGCCGCCTCAAGCTCCCTTACCTCTTTTTCCAGATTTCCAAAATTAGCACACATCATAGATGCATTTAACTCAAAATTCATAAGCACTCCTCCTTAGCATTAATATCAAATTATTGTACAAAAACATCATATATTCTCTTGTATCTATATCCCTTTTTCAAAAACAATTTGTGCAGACTTATAGTTTTCTTTTAGTGTAGAAGATTTTAAAAAATCACTAATTTTAAAAAATTTAGTGATTTTTTAAATTTATCTGTTATTATTTTCACACAAAATGATGAAAAGTATATATACTCTATTACACTCTACTCACTTTTTAACTTATCAAATACTATTTTTTCATCATAGTCTGTCCCAATTTCTCCGGCAACATCACAAATCTTTTGAATAATCTCGATATCCTCCTCCAGAATATCCGCTATTTCTTCAGCAGATTTTCCTTTTTTTACTTTCTTAATCACTATTTGTATAAGCTTTAACATCTCACCATCTGTAAGTCCCTCGGCACGGCCCTC
>CAMALN010000132.1 GCA_945836565.1 uncultured Lachnospiraceae bacterium | reverse complement strand
TATACATTAGTTTCACATTATGATATGGATGTGACACGTATGAGTAATACCCATAAAAAGCTGTGTCACGACAGCTTGCATATATTAAAACAGAGGATGGTGAATTGGATGGCTTCCGAAAACTTTGTGAACGGAAATAACGTGGCTACATTTGTTCTAGAGACAGATGCACCTTACAATATATTGGATTTCGACCAGGGCCTGTGCATCATGACAGGCTATTCTCCACGTGAGCTTGCAAACAAAATATGCACCTTTGATAATCTGCTTTACGTAGAAGATTTTGCAGAGGCCATCTCTTCTATCAATTATCAGCTAAGCATATCCAATTTGGTAAGCATACAGAGCAGAATTGTAAAAAAGAATGGTGAAATTCTCACAATCCTATGTAACGGACAGGCCTTCACGTTAAATGACGGACGCGATGTGCTTCAGTGCGTATTCACAGATATTACACACCTCGAGAATGCTGCCAGTGAAACCGTACAGGCTAAAACAGACCTTGAGATATTCGCAAACACAGTTCCTTCGGGCGTAAGCAAGCATATTCTCGATAACAACCTTTCTCTCATATGGGCGAATAATTATTTCTATGATATGTGTGGCTACACAGCCAAAAGCTACAAAGAAAAATTCAACAGAAATACGCTGTCCATCGTCTTAAGCGAGGACCTGGCAACTGTCATAGATGCCCTGGCAGACTTAAGCGAGGATAGCAATTCTAAGATATTGAATTACAGAATCAAATGTGCCGATGACAGCATCAAGTGGGTAAATGCTACATTCGCCAGAGCCGGTGAGACTGCAGAGGGCTTCCCTGTAGTCAACCTTGTTATGTCTGATATCACAAGCTTAAAGATTGCCGAGATGAAGGCTATGCTCGAGGAACAGAAGTACCTCATCATCTCTGATATTTCCGAGGAGCTCCCTTACGAATACGATATCGAGGATGACGTAATTACATTTGCAGAGAAGTTTTCACATATATTCGAAGGAGATGCAATCATAGAGAATCCTGCAGTAAATATGCCGGCCTCCGGACTTGTATCTGCCGATACAAAGGCTGCTATCGAGGAGCTCTTTGCACTTGCGAGAAGCGGCACGGAATATCACTCAACCGAGTTTAAGCTGAATACCAAAAACGGCGGTTTTCAGTGGTATTTCTCGACATTTTCAACCATTTATGATGATGACATGCATCCTATACGAGTGATAGGACTGCTTAGGAATATTCACGCACAAAAGGTAGAGCAGCAAAAGCTTCTCACGAAGGCAGAGACAGACCTTATGACCGGTCTGCTCAACAAGGCTACAACCGAATCCAGGATTCAAAAAAGCCTACGCGAATTAAACGGAAATACATACAGCGTATTCATGCTGGTAGATATAGACGATTTCAAAAAGATAAATGATACCTTTGGTCACTTAGTGGGCGATGAGGTCATCATAAGCATCGCAGACACCTTGATGAAATACACAGCCGGTGATTATCATCTCGCCGGTCGTCTCGGCGGCGATGAATTCTGCGTATACTTCTCTAACATATTAGATACACAGCTAGCCATAGAGAAGGCTGCTCTAATCGCTGATGATTTAAGAGCCAAATATCCGGGCTCAGCCGATAGTCCGAGGGTTACACTCAGTATAGGTATTGCCTCGTCAAACGACCAGATACCTTACAACGTATTGCTTGAAAATGCCGATAAGGCGCTGTATCAGGCAAAGCTAAACGGCAAGAACTGCTACTCAGTGTATGAGGAGAATATGGAGCGTGGCAAATACGAGAATGCCCGAACCTCTCCTACAGCAAAGAATGAGGAATCTCAGGGTACAAAGCTTATCAACGAGCTATTAAGCTTATTATTCAGTAGCTCAAACACATACGAATCTATCGAGAAGAGCCTCGCAAGCATAGGCAAATCCTACGATATAGACAAGATATGTATATGGGAATATGGCTACAACCGCAAATTTGTAGACTGTACACACCAGTGGTGTCGAGAAGGAATACATAATGACAAGCAGCAAAAACAGCATACTCCTTCTGCCCTGCTTGAGGAATTAAATGCTATGGCTACGGATGGCATAGTATATTCTTCTGATACTTCATTGATAAAGCTTAACAATGCAAGCATGAGTCCGCAGTCAGAGGGTATTAAAAAGCTTATTCAGTCTGCCATCAAGATAAACAATAAATGTCTTGGATACATTTCATTTTATTCAATGGATGCAGCTACGACCTGGTCTGCTGCAACGCTCGGAAGCTACAAGCTGTTGTTCAAGCTTCTTGCAGAGGCGGTATGTACAAAGCATAACCTGAACAGTCTGTCTATGCTGAGAGATGACACGATTAACACCTTTGACCAGATACCTGCTCCGATTATTGTAGTAGACCGAGACAGCTATGAGATAATGTATTTCAATGAGATATCAAGGGAATATTATCCAAACATATCTCTTAACGGCAAATGTTATTCAAGTCTGTGTCAGGAAAGCGGTCCTTGTATCGACTGTCTGTTGCATAAGCTGTCGAATTCCAAGAATGCTAAGGCTACAAAGCACAACAAATTCCTTGACGAGTTTCTCGATGTAGCTGTGGCACCTATACAGTGGACACCCGGTGATAATTCCTTCGTCATCACCACCTCTGCTCATAAGCAGACCAAAAATGAGCGCTTGAAGTCAGAGCTCGAGCAAAGCATCACAATTGAGAAGAAGATTGCAGAAGCCTCCTTCAAGGATATCGTCACAGGCTATGGCAATTTCGAGAAGTTCAAGGTGGAGGCACAGGATATATTGAACGAAGAGCCTACGAAGGATTTCGTTATGTTCTACTTCAATATCAAGAACTTCAAATACATCAACGAAACCTATGGTCATGGTGTGGGTGACAGAACACTTTGCGCTGTTGCAGATGTGCTCAACAAGCATCTTCAGGAAAATGAGACATTTGCTAGAATCATCAGTGATACCTTTATCATGTTGATTCATTCCGACAGTGAGTCGAACTTTATGAATACATTTACAAACATCAAGAACGAGGTTCGTGATGCTTGTCGTGCTGTACAGGACAGATTCCTGGTAGATTTCATAACTGGAATTCTCGTTATAGACGATACTATGCACAGCTACAATATCAACCGTCTCGTAGACAGAGCTATGATGGCCGGTCAGTCCGTAAACGCAAATGTCGGTTCAACCTATGCATTCTACGACGATGAATATCACAAGGCTGTCTTAAACGAGGCACAGATAGAGAACAGTATGGTTGGTGCCCTCGAGAACAAAGAGTTCGTGGCTTATGCACAGCCAAAATATGATATTACAACCAATACGCTTATCGGTGCCGAGCTTCTGGTTCGTTGGATATCACCTTCAAAGGGATTCCTGGAACCGGCCGCATTTATATCATCCTTTGAGAAAAACGGATTTATATATCAGATAGACTGCTTTATGCTCGAGGAAGCTTGTAAGTCCATAAGAAGATACCTCGATGCAGATATATATGTTTTACCATTCTCCGTAAACCTATCGAGAGTAACATTGGCGCATCCTGACTTCCTTAATTCCGTTCAGGAGATAGTGGATAAGTACTACGTGCCTCATCACTACATAGAATTCGAGATTACTGAAAGCATATTCTCTGAGGATTACGAGAATATGATAAATGTATTGAACCATCTGAAGTCATGGGATTTCATAATAAACATGGACGACTTCGGTACGGGATATTCGGCACTCACACTGCTTAAGGATCTTCCGCTTGACATCATCAAGCTCGACCATGATTTCCTGGCGCGTTCTGCTGCCGACGACAAGAATGCTGTACATATATTGAGAAGCATTATAGATATGGCGCATGCGCTCGACATCAAGGTTGTAAGCGAGGGAATCGAAGATCAGGAGCATCTTGAGATGCTTCGTTCGATAAACTGCGAAATCGGTCAGGGCTTCCTCTTCGCGCGTCCTATGCCGCTTGAGGATTATGATAAGCTGGTGTATGATTATACCGCCGAGCAAGCGTAAGCTGAGTAAGCCTATGCTGAGTAAGATTATGCTGAATGTGTCGATGCTGAAAAGTTGTTGGTATTTATATTTAGATAATTTGAACATATTTAACTATATTTAGCCTTAATTAGTAAAAAAAGGTATTGACACATATTTTACAATTTGGTATTCTACGAATTGTGTGTGATAAGTAGAACATTTTCACTATGGTCCGATATATCTAGTGGTGTGGGTGTATCGTTCGTGTCTTGACCTAAGGTGTAAATTAAACTTATAAATTTAAGATTATTATTTTATACGGAGGTATCCTGATTTGGCTAATATCAAGTCTGCAAAGAAGAGAATTCTTGTAATTGAAACAAAAACATTGAGAAATAAGATGATTAAGTCTAAGATTAAGACTCTTATAAAGAAGGTTGCGACTGCTATCGTTGAGGGTAACAAGGCAGAGGCAGAGGCAGCTCGGAAGGTGGCTATATCTGAGATTAACAAGGCAGCTTCAAAGGGTGTATACCACAAGAACAACGCTTCAAGAAAGGTTTCTCGTCTTACACTCGCTGTAAACAAGATGGCTTAATTGAAATCAGCTTATAAAGCATAAAAAAAGATGGCTCAGACGAGTCATCTTTTTTGTTTTCTTTTATTAATGTCTATATGTTTGCTCTTGCAAGCGGGTTAATTATATTTGCTGTAACAGAGTTTTTTATAGTCTTGGCTCTATATATTCACTCTTGCAACCAGATTAAATACAAGTAGCTCCAGCGCACGTGCATCACGCACACGTCCGGTCTTGATATCTGTATCACATTTTTGACACATAGCAAGACAGTTCATCAGCTCCTGCCTGGTATAGCCATTCGCCTGTGCCATATATTTACCCAGAAAATATGTCTGCAAGCCTGAAAACTCTGCCATCTTGATTTTATCTACACCTTCATCCATGGCAAGACGTATCCTAAGTAGCTTCTCATACTGTCTGTTAATCAGGGCTAGGATTCTCATCACAGGCTCCTTTAGATAAAGCAGGTCATCATATAGTCTTATGGTCGTTGCCTTATCACCTTTTGACAGAGCCTCAATCATCTCAAACACCTTGCCTTCAACCTGGCTTACACACAGTCTGTCAACAATTTCTGCCGTAACCTTAATACCATGCGCACAATAACCCTTTATCTTCTCTATCTCCGAGCTAATACGTGTCATATCGGTTCCAACCGCATCCAAAAGTCTGTAACAGGCATTATCCTCTACCTCATAACCCTCAGTAGTGAAATTCCGCTTAATCCATATAAGCAATGTCCTCTC
>CAMALN010000131.1 GCA_945836565.1 uncultured Lachnospiraceae bacterium | reverse complement strand
TGGAATGTTCGAAGACGGAATGATGGAAGATGGAATGATGGAAGATGGAATGATTGAAGATGGAATGATTGAAGATGGAATGATGGAAGATGGCATAAATGAAGATGGTATAATTGATGATGAGGCATACGAGTACGATAATGAAGATGAAGAAACTATAGAAAATATAGATAATGAAGGTAATGATGGAATTTCAGTTATAAAGGAGACTGAATCAAACTCGTATGATGATATAAAAAATGAAGGTGAACCTGTTGGTGCAAATGGTACTGATTTCCTATATGACAAGGAGGTCGGTTGCTAATGATATTGGAGATGTCAAACATATATAAGACCTATCTTCAGGGCAACATGGAGGTTCCTGTATTGAAGGACATCAATTTCTCAGTAGAGGAAGGCGAATATGTGGCAATTATGGGCCCTTCAGGCTCCGGTAAATCTACGCTTATGAATATCATAGGTTGTCTGGATCAGGCAACCTCGGGTACGTATATTCTGGATGGAAAGGCCATAGAAAATTATAGCGACAAGGAGCTTGCAAAGGTAAGAAACGAATATATCGGCTTTGTATTCCAGACCTTTAATCTGCTTCCAAAGCAGTCAGCACTGGATAATGTTGCATTGCCGCTTCAGTATGCAGGCGTGCCAAGAAGATATAGAAAAGAAAGATGTATAGAGGCATTATCACTTGTAGGCCTTGAGGATAGAGTTAATTTCAAGCCTACCCAGCTTTCCGGCGGACAGAAGCAGAGAGTAGCTATAGCCAGAGCTATGATAAACAAGCCGAAGATACTGCTTGCTGATGAGCCTACAGGTGCACTTGATTCCAAGTCAGGAGTACAGGTAATGGAGCTTTTTTCTGAGCTTCATAAGCAGGGTATCACTATTATTATGATTACTCATTCAGATGAGATTGCAAGCTATGCTGACAGAGTAATCAAAATAGTTGACGGACAGATATTAGATGAACATAATCATATTGCTTCACAGTATGATGACATTGAAAGAGAAAAATACGAGACAGATGCTCAAGACTATGGGGATTCTGACGCCTCAGATAAGGAGGTGTAGTTATGGCAAAATCGAATAAAAGCAAAATAATAAAACTGATTGTTATCTTGGCAATCGTTGCTGTTGTTATAGTCGCTACAATTATTATCCTGTCTTTTGTAAAGAAAAATAATCAAAATAAGAAAGAGGTACTGACAATACCGGTTAGTTCCATTTGTTCTGATGCAAGCATGTGGGGAGAAGGAGATTCAAGCTATGAGGGACGTGTTGTGTCCAGTATGTCTCAGAAGGTATACATTACCAATACTACCAAAATCGACGAGATAATGGTTTATGAGGGACAGCAGGTTAAAGCCGGCGATTTGATACTAAAATATGATTTAACTGCACAGCAGCTCCAGCTTGACAGTAAGAAGGCCAGTGTTGCACTTGCTCAAAACAATGTAACCTCGCTTGAGAGAGATTTAAAGAGACTTAAGGAAATCACACCTATAGAGGATATGCCAAAGCCTCCGACTACACAGGCACCTACCACTGAGGAGCCTGTAACAGAAGCACCAACGACCGAAGCACCGGTAACAGAGGAACCAACGACTGAAGTGCCGGTTACTGAAGAACCAACGACCGAAGCGACGACTACTGAGGAACCAACAACGGAAGCATCGGCAACAGAGGAGCCTACAACCGAGGCACCAACAACCGAGGCACCAACAACCGAGGCGCCAACAACCGAGGCGCCAACAACCGAGGCTCCTACAACTACAGAAGCACCTACGACTGAGGCTCCGGTTGATGATATTGATGATAATGGCGAGATGATGTATACAAGAGATGAGCTTGATAAAGCAATCAAGGCAAAGGAAGCTGAGATTCGTGATGCGAAGGTTTCAGCAGCTCTTGAGGAGATAGCATATGAGATAATGCTTAACCAGAATAGTTCTCCGGAGCTTTATTCAAATTACGATGGTGTAGTAACTTCTCTTATAGATGAAGAGACAGCCATAAATGAAAACAAGCCATTGATTGTTATATCAAATAGCGAGGGCTTAACCATAGAAGCATATGTAGGCGAATACAGCCTTGCTGATACAAGCATCGGTGATGAGATGGAGCTTTATTGCTATGATACAGGAATGACGTATACAGGAACCGTTTCAGATGTCGGGATGATTCCGAATACTTCATATAGCAGCTGGGGCGCAAACGAAAGCTATTATCCTGTTGAGATATCTGTTTTGGATGCAGATGACCTTACACAGGGAATGTATCTTCAGGTAAATAAGCCTGTAATATATGATGAAGCTTCATCGTCAGATTATATTATGACAATTCCTGTTGCTTTCATAAGAAAAGAAGGCGGAAAGAGATATGTCATGAAGGAGGTAGACGGAAAGCTTAAGAAGACCTATGTAAGTGTAGGAAAGACATATTTGGGCAGTGAGGTTGAGATATTGAGCGGACTATCACAGGATGATTATATAGCATTTCCGTATACTGCTGATGCGGTAGAGGGAGTCAAATCAAGACGTGGAACTATTGATGAATTCTATGGATATTAGGGAGGAAGGTTATGGAGAATTTAAGATTATCTTTTCAGGGTATATGGTCACATAAGCTGCGTTCCTTCCTTACAATGCTTGGTATTATCATAGGAATTGCAGCCATTATAGCCATAGTATCAACTATAAAGGGTACAAATGAGCAGATAAAGGACAATCTTATCGGTGCAGGTGACAATGTGGTTCATGTTCAGATATATGATGGTGACTGGACATATACCTCAGGCAATGGCTCTTCACTTTCCGGTGTTCCGATGATTGATGATGAGCTTATGACATTGATACTTGACATAGATGAGGTTGCAAAGGCATCAGCATACAGAACCGGATATGTAATGGAAGGTGTATATTATCAGAAAAATTCTGCTCAGGGCGGAACTATCTATGGAATAGACGATAATTATTTTGATGTGGAGGGATATTCGCTTGTAAGCGGAAGAAGCTTTACGGAGGATGACAGGTCTAATAATAAAAAAATGATTATTATGGATGAAACAGCCGCTGAAACTCTTTTTAATAATGAAAATCCGGTTGGTAAATCGGTAGAGATAAATAAAGAGGTATTCACCGTAGTCGGAGTTGTTTCAGAGACAGATAAATTTGAGCCTGTAGTAAAGGATATTAACGAATGGTATACATATTATGGTCAGGATTCACAGGGAAAATTCTTTGTGCCTGATAATATGTGGCCTATGCTGTATGGCTTTGATGAGCCTTATAATGTTGTACTTAAGGCAACAAGGACTGAGGATATGACAGATGCAGGAAAGAAGACAGCAGAGCTTCTTAACTCTCGCATAGTAGGTTATTCCGCAGAGCCTAGCCAGGAGGGAACAACTCAGAATGCAAAATATAAGGGTGAAGACCTTATGCAGAAGACTAAGGAGCTTCAGGACCTGTCAAATGCTACAAGTAAGCAGCTGATATGGATTGCAGGTATATCTCTTATTGTTGGTGGTATAGGTGTTATGAACATTATGCTTGTATCGGTTACAGAGCGTACCAGAGAAATTGGTCTTAAGAAAGCCCTCGGTGCCAGAAAGAAGGTTATTCTCGGACAATTCCTTACTGAAGCTGCAGTGCTTACAAGCCTTGGAGGTATACTTGGAGTCGGGGCAGGTATAGGACTTGCATATATCGTATCTGATGTTGCTTCGGTTCCGGTGGCTATAAGCGGAAGTGCGATTGCTATTTCTGTTGTATTTTCTATGGTTATAGGAATTATATTTGGATTCATTCCTTCAGTTAAGGCTGCCAATCTTAACCCTATTGATGCATTAAGATACGAGTAGCTTATGGTATGAATAGTATACGAAATATGATACGAATATGATGCAAATATGATGCGAATATAAAAAATATGTTGAAAATACCTTGACCTTTTGATATACTTTGCAAAGTATGTAAAGGATACAAGAACTACAATATATTATAGGAGAACTTACTATGGGATTATTAAAGGACTGGCGTTCACACGCATACGGACTTGATGACAGAACACCTGAAGGAAAAGAGTTTTGGTTAAACTATTTTGAGAATGAAAAGAGAGTTTACAAGGAGATACTTTCAAATCCTGAGCAGTTTGCAAAGGGTACAGTAAAGGAGCTTGCAGAGCATTTTGACCTCACCATAGAGCTTATGATTGGTTTCCTTGACGGAATAGATGACAGCCTTATAGAAAGCAACAATCTTGATGATGTTACTGAGGATTCTGAGGTTGCTCTTGCATATGATAAAGAGAAGCTCTACATGAATATGGTTGGATGCAATGCTGAGTGGTTGTATACACTTCCGGAGTGGGATGCTCTTCTTACTGAGGATAGAAGAAAAGAGCTCTATAAGATTGAGAAGAGCTCACATACAATCGTTAAGCCACCTAAGGTAGGACGTAATGATCCATGTCCATGCGGAAGTGGTAAGAAGTATAAGAAGTGTTGTGGAGCTAATCAGTAATGGTATTTAATCAAGAACAATCAGATGCTGTATCGCATGTAGAAGGGCCGATGATGATAGTTGCCGGTCCCGGTTCTGGAAAAACCACCGTTATAACACATAGAATAAAGTACATGATAGAATCTGCGGGTATTAAGCCCGCAGATATTCTTGTTATTACATTTACAAAGGCTGCTGCAAACGAGATGGAGACAAGGTTTAAGCAGTTGACAGAAGGTTCTGACTATTCGGTCAGATTCGGAACCTTTCATTCTATTTTCTTTTGGATTATCAAGACAGCATATAAGCTGGATAATTCCTGTGTTATTTCCGAGACGGATAAGAGAAAACTTATAGAACAGATTATGTCAGAGCTTTCGATAGAAGCTGAAAATTACGGTAACAGGGATGAGGTTGTCAGTAATATTATAGCTCAAATCGGTATAGTGAAATGTGATATGCTTGATATAGACAGCTATTACAGCAAGGATATGCCTGAGTCTGAATTTAAGAGTATATATAAAAGCTTCCATAACCGAATGAGAAGTATGGGCAAGATAGATTTTGACGACATGTTGGTAATGTGTTATGAGCTTCTTACATCCAGACAGGATATTCTTGATAGCTGTCGTAAAATATTTAAGTACATTATGGTGGACGAATTCCAGGATAGTAATAAAATTCAATATGAGATTTTGAAACTTTTGGCAAATCCTACCAATAATCTTTTGGTGGTTGGAGATGATGATCAGTCTGTATACGGCTTTAGAGGTGCAAGACCGGAGTTTATGCATAGCTTTACTAAGGATTATGCAGGTGCAAAGGTAATATATCTGAATATAAATTAT
>CAMALN010000130.1 GCA_945836565.1 uncultured Lachnospiraceae bacterium | reverse complement strand
AAAAGCTTGTCGTAGTCCTCTTCGGATAGTGCTTGCTCCAGCTTATCCTCACCCTCCTTAGATACGAAGCTTACCGAATCGACTGTATAGCACATGGTCGGGTACAGCAGACACCAGAAATTTTCGCCCTGTGCCTTTCCTATATCTACTCTGAGTGCCTTGTAATATCCAGCGGGCAGATTTAACTCACCATACTGTCGCATCGGGAAGAAATCCTCTGAAATATACGCCCTCACATCATAATCATAGCCGTATGCCTGTATAGTCTGTAGTGCTGTAGCCTCTATCTCCTCAAGGTGCTCTGACATATATTCAATTACCTCATCACGCCCGGCTTCGTCATAGCCTGCCGTATCCATATTGTAGCTGCCTAAATCCTGTCTCAGCATCTCAAATACCGCATCTCTCACCACCATTTTTAGAGCTATGTCCTCATCGGAGTTACTATTTGCCCTCACATGAAAACGAAGCACGACATCCTCGAGATCATTGCATTCCACAGCAGGTATATCTAGCTGTATATCCGACGCAAAGGTCTCGATAACCGCTCCCTGAAACCTTTTTGCTATCTCATCCTTATGGCTTACAAGTGTCTTCCATTTCATCATCGTAGGTATGGCTATTCCGCCAACAATACCTATAACTATACCTGTAAGCCCTCCCCTTAAGATTTTTCTATATACACTTTTACTGTCCATAATTTCCCTCCGAAATATATTTATCATATATTTCCCTTTTACAGACAGTTTTAATCACTTATCTCTTTTATATTCACATTTCATTGCCTGATTTAGACTCTGACACTTCCTGTAGCAGCTTTAATCTATCTTTGACGAAACCGCCGTATTTAAATTCACTTAAATCGCATGCAAAATCAATATCATCCTTGTATATACCTATTACAGCCATAGCATATTCCTTCTGAGTTATATGCATTCCCAAATAAGCGGCAGGCTGACAGATAACATCATCAGAAGCCTCAAATGCATGGTCGAAATCCATAATAGGTGAAACGTCCAAAATATTCATATCATTATCATAAACAATTCCCCAATTATCAGGATGTTCATCTGAATTGCCTACAAGATAATCTGCCAGGTTCATCATATCAAACTGTCTTTTATGCTTTATAAGTAAATCTGAGAATTCGATGTCATGATTCATACACCATATGTCAACATAACCGGCTCTTGCGAAATTTATATCCTGAGATGTAAAACATTTACATACAGATACAGGTGTATCATTAAAGTATTCCTTGTGATATAACACAGTCTTTATCCCCAGCTTGTTAAGTATCTGAGAGGCTTCCACTTCCCTATCAACAGAATCATTAACATCACCCTTTAATAATTCAAAGCCGTTATCGGTTCTTCTCCATGCTTTTGGAGCCTTGCCCGCAGTTGAAATATCCGGTGTCTTGATTTCTTTATTGTTTATTGTTGGACTATAACCTGTTAATGCAACCTCAAGTATAGCGTCCTGCAGGCTATTCTCGAAAAGATTTATATCACTCCAAGTAACAGTTTCATGTATTTTTTTTATCCAAAAACAATCATTTATTGTTACCCCTCGGAAAGCTATGGTTATTAATGCTCTTTCATTGTCAGATATTCTCTGGGGCAACTGAAAATAGTTTAGAATCTCTTTCGCATATTTCCTATCCAAGCTTAACATACGTTCCGAACACCAGGAATTAAAATTCTGTATATTATTTAATCTATCATCAAAGCTGTCTGACTCTTCCAGATATATATCAAAAGGCATTTTTGATTCGTCATATATCTGCACGTTACCGTTTACACGATTGATGTAAAACACCGGTATATCTTTGTATAAGACAACATATTGCTCATCTCTCTCCATATACACTACCTCCGGTGTTTATTGTATCATAAACCGTTACTATTATCACTACTTAACTAAAATAATATATCCAAATATTATGCAAATAATCATCCCAACTCGATTATCTCTCTATCTCCAATTCCGCCTTCACAAGCTCTCTAAATCCCACAGTATTATCCTCATCACGCACAAGACCTTCTGCATAATGCTCCGGCAGGCTTACTCTGACCGTATCAGATATATCTATATAATCGGCCAATTCAAGCAATGTATCCCGTATAAATTGGCTTGACTCTGATCCTGTCATTACATATGCGCTATCCGCATCATATCCGGCTTCTACCTCATCCACAGCATCCACACCATCTATCACTATCCTTCTTACATGCTCCACACTGAGCATTCTCCTCGTATCACGCCTATAATGCTCGCATATTTTTTCTATAGAGAAATTTTCAGAGAGATTATCCGAAATATTTTCTGATGCAGTTTCATCCGACACCTCATATTTCATATTTTGTTCTGACATATTACTTGGATACACATACTCCTTAGTTTCCAGAAGTTGCTCGGCACTTCCTTTATAATCCTGCAAATCAGCAACATAAAAAGTATACCTTCCATCCGCATCTAACTTTACGGATACAGCATAGTCCACATTTTCCAAACCATAATTAGTATTGGTTGAAAACATACATATAAGCACAAATCCAACTACAATAAGCAATATCAATTTCCTAGTCACGTAGCATCCCTCTTCTTTTATACCTAATAATATTTATCAGTATTACCACTCTCCTAGTCATGAAGCACTCTCCTCTTCATATACTTTATCCTTCTTGCAACGATAAGGTATCCCGGCATAAGCAGAGTCAGGGCAACATCACCATAGACCATATAATATAACAGATACGGTCTGATGACACCGTAGTCAAAAGCATATACGAACAATAATACTCCCGCGAACATTAAAAGGTTTATAAGCCATGCTTTTCCTCCGGTCGCTCCGTCACTGTCAGGCTCGCGCAGTCTTATCACAAACTCCCTTGCATAGAATATATAGGATGCCGCAACATAGAATGCACCTATGAACCATGCCAGAAATAACCCATAGTCTATAGCAGTTCCGAAGCTTATCCGCAATGTCTCCGATGTCATATATCGTCTGCCGAGCATTCCCAGCATATACACATAGGACAATGTAACTGCTATTACTATCCATACGACAAGTCTCACATAGCCTTGCCCCCAGCTAATTCCCGTCTGCTTTCTTGTCGTTCTTCCCATAGAATATAAGATAAGCTCAAGCGTACTAAGCAGTGCCAATATAGTCCAAGCGCCTCCGAACACCTCGTCCATTGATATGCTAAACTGTGAAAATATATATGCTATATCTCCATAATCCATCCTGCTAATTGACAGCACCAATATAAGAATAAGAGGTACGACCATCCAGTACATAAGAAAATTACCCAATACTGCCTTCTTGCTGTAGCTGCCTGCCGCGCCATACACAGCAAGCAATATAAATATAGGGCATACAGCGATAAGGCTTCTGTCATATTCCAAGCCCAAGCCACGTATAAGTCTATACACCACATAGCCCACAAAGCCCGCACGCAGCATATACCTTATCACATAGATTAGGGCTGCCAATATGCCTCCGCGACCTCTGGCATCAAAGCAAATATCCATCAGTCCATAGCCCGTGCTACCTGCCTCGGTCGAATTCTCGCGTATATATTTAAGATACCCATAGATTATAAGCGCATATACCAGAAAAAAGGCTATGCCGAACAAAAATGTCGCCGGATGATATTGCCTGCCAAAGCTTACCGCCGCATATGGCACCAACAATATGCTTATCGGCAGATTCTCCATTATACCCATCCTGAAATTATCTCTCATTCCTCTTTAACCTCACCTTGCTGTCCTGCTTTACCCAAGCAGGACGATTTACCATTGTTTGTATTGGCCCTTTTATCACATAATCCGAATCTTTTTCTTCAACATTTTTGCTCATTCCGGATTGTAAATATGACAACCCGAAGCTCTCTAATCCGGCAAGATGTATCACTATTGCCAGCATACCGATTAAAAAGCCATATATTCCAAGCAATGCCGAAGTAGCTAATAGTAAGAATTTTAATAATCGAAATACCGATGCAAATACCTCATTTGGTATAGCAAAGGACGCTATGGCTGTAAGCGCAACCACTATTACAACGATTGTACTAACGATTCCTGCATCCACTGCTGCCTGTCCCACTATAAGACCACCGACAACACCTATGGTGCTTCCCAATGGTCCCGGAAGCCTAAGCCCCGCCTCCCTTAAAAGCTCAAAGAAAAGCTCCATGATAAGCACCTCCGTAACGACCGAAAATGTTACTGCATATCTTGCATTTGCAATGGCAAAGAGAAGCTTTTCCGGAAGAAGCTCAGTATGATGTACGGTAAGTGCTACATATAATCCCGGCATCCCGATAGCAAGAAATATTGCTATATATCTTAGCAATCTGCTGAAGCTTCCTACAGTCCAACGGTTGTAATAATCATCCGCTGCCTGAAGCAGCATATTTACATTTACAGGTGCAATTATAACCTCGGGTGAATTGTCGAACACAACCGCCACCCGACCTTCCACTATACCCGATGCCACCTTGTCCGGTCTCGTGGTTGCCTGAAATTTAGGGAAGGGTGAATGCCATCCATCCTCCATAAGCTGCTCCGCCATCCCACTGTCAAATATCGCATCTATATCATAGTGCTCTATCGCCTGCTCTACCTCCTGCACCAGCCTCGGCTCTGCCACATCCTCCAGATATACCAGCGCATAATCAGTCCTCGAGCGCTGTCCCATAGTACTCTGTTTTATCTTCAATTTGGGATCCCTTATCCTTCTTCGTATCAGGGCCGTATTGCGCCTGAAGCCCTCGATGAACTGATCCCTCGGTCCCCTCAGACCCGGCTCTATATCATTTTCACTTATACCACGAAGCGGATACTTCTTCGTGGATATAACCATTGCCTTGTCATAATTATCTATAAAAAGTGAGGTGTCACCCTTTAGCACCGCCATTACGGCTTCATCTAAAAGTGACACCTCTTTTATATCTACGGTCTGTGCCTGATAGGACAGTATCTCCCCGGCAAGAGTGTTATCCTTAGCTGCCCACTGCATACCTGACAGCTTCAGAGAATCTGCGTCATTATTGTGAACACTCCACTCATATGTGAGCGGCTTAATCACCTCCTCCGCCAATACATCCGCATCACACAGACCATCTATATATATGAGATATATCCTATGCTGACCGTCTTCTCTTACCAGTGTAAAGCTCTTTTTTACGATATCATCGCAATCCTTAAACATAGAATCCAACAATTCTATGTTGTTATCCAGATCAGAAGATACATCTCCTTTTATCTTATTTTCCTCATCATAGATATCCGACATTCTTTTACTCCTTGAGCTCGTGATATATCTAGTATGCGGAGGATATATATTATTATTCTATTTTTTTACTTAAACATATGTTCGTTAT
>CAMALN010000129.1 GCA_945836565.1 uncultured Lachnospiraceae bacterium | reverse complement strand
GGATGATGGCGAACCTCAGGGAACAGCAGGTAAGCCTATGCTGGAGGTAATCAATAATTCCGGCATACACAATATATGTATAGTTGTGACCAGATATTTCGGTGGTACCCTTCTCGGCACGGGAGGCTTGGTCAGAGCCTACACGGAAGCTGCCAAGGCCGGTATAGAAAATAGCCGTACCCGTGTTGTACAGAGAATGTTTCCCGTAAATATAACGACCAGCTATACGGATATGGGTAAACTACAGTATATATTCAATACAAATGAGATTAATATTGCAGATACCCGGTTTACTGATGAGGTTATTTTTTCCATAGAGCTGCCATTTACCATGAAGGATAGAATAATAGCAGAGATAACGGAGGCGACTTCGTCGAGAGCAGCAATTGAAATAGGAGACGAGTATTTTGGGTAGGCTATGACTTACATTTTTATTAAGGAGGAACGCTTATGAACAAGCTTGTAGTAGTTGTCGATATGCAGAAGGATTTTATAGACGGTTCATTGGGAACCAAGGAAGCAGTAGCTATTGTTCCAAAGGTGAAGGAAAGATTGGCACAGTTTGAAGAGGATGAGGATGTAGAGATAGTGTTCACAAGAGACACTCATCACAAGAATTACCTTGAGACAAGAGAGGGAAAGAAGCTTCCGGTTGTGCATTGCATAGAGGGCTCAGACGGTTGGCGTATATGTAAGGAGCTTACAGAAGAGAGTCAGGACAGATGGATATTTGATAAGCCTACCTTTGGAAGTGTGGAGCTTGCAAAGTATGCTAAGAACAATAAATATTCAGAGATTACGCTTATGGGACTTTGTACAGATATTTGTGTGGTTTCAAATGCGATGCTGTTAAAGGCAGTACTGCCTGAGTCTGATATCAGGGTTATCGCAGAGTGTTGCGCAGGAGTTACTCCGGAAAGTCATGAGAATGCACTTGAAGTTATGAAAATGTGTCAGATAGATATAATCTAATGGTTAAGAGGTGGTTAGGATGATAAAGTGGTATGAGCATCTTAAGACAATAACAAAGCATAAGATTGAGGTTATGAAGAATTGCTTTGCAGTTGGCTTGTACAAGCAGGGGCTGCTGCATGACCTGTCAAAGTATTCATGGGTGGAATTCTCGAGAGGTGCAAAGTATTATCAGGGAGACAGAAGTCCTAACGATGCAGAGAGGGAAGATAAGGGCTATACTCTGGCATGGTTACACCACAAAGGCAGAAATAAGCATCATTTGGAATACTGGATTGATTACAGCACGGACAAGACTAAGGGCTTAGTAGGTATGCCTATGCCTACAGAATATGTTATAGAGATGTTCTGCGACAGAATAGCCGCGTGTAAGATATATAATAAGGATAAGTATACAGATAGACATCCGCTTGATTATTATATGAGGGGAAGAGCGGGCAAGATGCTCCATAAGGATTCGGCAGCATTATTGGAGGAATTCCTTCATATGCTTGCAGACAGAGGAGAGGAATATACATTCAGGTATATTCGCAATCACTATGTAGTTCCACTTAGGAGAAAAAGGTTTGGTTTGAAGGAGTAATATATGGAGTTTACACATTTACATGTGCATACAGAATATAGCTTGCTTGATGGCTCTGCAAAGATTGATGAACTCGTTGCAAGAGCGAAAGAGCTTGGTATGAAGGCTCTCGCCATAACTGACCATGGAGTTATGTATGGAGCCATTAATTTTTATAAAGCGTGTAAGAGTGCCGGTATAAAACCAATCATAGGCTGTGAGGTGTATGTTGCACCGGGCTCAAGATTTGATAGAGAGACAGTAAAGGGTGAAGATAGATATTTTCACCTTATTTTACTTGCAAAAAATGAGATAGGATACAAGAATCTCTGCAAGATAGTAACCAGAGGATTTACAGAGGGTTATTATTATAAGCCGCGAGTTGATAAGGAGGTCTTGAGGACTTATAGCGAAGGGCTCATCTGTCTTAGTGCCTGTCTGGCAGGAGAGGTTGCCACGCATCTTAGAAAGGAAGATTATGAGGGTGCCAAGGAGGCGGCTTTAGAATATAGAGATATATTTGGTGATGAAAATTTCTATCTGGAATTGCAGGACCATTATATAGATGACCAGGCGATAGTGAATACAGGTCTTCTTAGGATGTCAAAGGAGCTTGGTATCCCGCTTGTGGTAACAAATGATTCGCATTACATAAAGGCTGAGGATGCAGAGGCTCATGACATACTGCTTTGTATACAGACCGGAAAAACAGTTGCGGATAAGGACCGTATGAGATATGAGGGCGGACAGTTCTATCTTAAGTCTGCTGAAGAGATGTACGAGCTTTTTCCTTACGCTAAGGACGCTTTAGAGAATACGAATAAGATTGCGGATATGTGCAATCTGGAAATAGTATTTGGTGAGCAGAAGGTGCCTAGATTTGATGTGCCTGATGGAATGGATGCGTTTGAATATTTGAAGAAGCTTTGTGAGGAGGGCTTACAGAACAGATACGAGGTCATAACGGATGAGCTCAAGGAGAGGCTTGATTACGAGCTTGAAACCATTAAGAATATGGGCTTTGTTGATTACTTCCTTATTGTCTCGGATTTTGTAAAATATGCGAAGAGTCAGGGCATAGCTGTAGGACCGGGAAGAGGCTCAGCAGCAGGAAGTGTTGTCTCATATTGTCTGGAGATAACTAATATCGAGCCTATAAAGCTGAATCTTCTCTTTGAGAGATTCCTCAATCCGGAACGTGTTACCATGCCCGATATAGATATCGACTTCTGCCCGATTAGAAGGCATGAGGTTATAGAATATGTTATGAATAAGTACGGCAGGGAGCAGGTCGTTCAGATAGCCACCTTTGGAACTCTTGCTGCAAAGATGTGTGTGAGAGATGTAGGAAGGGCACTTGATCTGCCATACAGCCTATGTGATAAGGTCGCAAAGGCGATTCCTGCTAAGCTTCCGGATATAAAGACAGTTACCATACCGATAGCTATGAGATACAGCAATGAGCTTAGGCAGATGTATGATGAGGATGAAACTGTTAAGAAGCTTTTGGATATGTCCATAAAGCTTGAGGGACTTCCGAGACATCTTTCTATGCATGCCGCAGGTGTTGTTATAGGCCGTGAGGCGATAGATGAGTATGTTCCGCTTAGCAAGAGTGGCGATGATGCTGTAATGACGCAGTATAACATGACCACTATAGAGGAGCTGGGTCTGCTTAAGATGGATTTCCTGGGACTTAGGAACCTTACTGTTATCCAGGATGCCGTAAGACTTATAAAAGAAAACAGGAATATAGATATCGATATAAATAACCTTGATTTCAATGATAAGGAAGTATATGACATGCTTTCAGCAGGAAAAACTGCGGGAGTATTCCAGCTTGAAAGTGGCGGTATGACGAGCTTTATGAAGGAGCTTAAGCCTTCAAACATAGAGGATATAATCGCAGGTATATCATTGTATCGTCCGGGTCCTATGGATTTCATACCAACTTATATAAAAGGAAAGCAGAATCCTGAGAATATAACCTATCTGCACCCTAAGCTTGAGCCGATACTGGCGCCAACCTACGGCTGTATAGTATATCAGGAGCAGGTTATGCAAATCGTTATGGAGCTTGCAGGCTACACCTTAGGACGAAGTGACCTTGTAAGAAGAGCTATGTCCAAGAAGAAAGCAGATGTCATGGAGAAGGAGCGACAGTACTTCGTATACGGAAACGAGGAGCAGGGCGTACCGGGATGTGTGAATCGTGGCGTGCCGGAGAATATTGCGAATGAAATCTTCGATGAGATGACAGATTTTGCAAAGTATGCATTTAACAAGAGTCATGCTGCCGCCTATGCTGTAGTTGCATTTCAGACAGCATATCTTAAATGTCACTATCCTGTAGAGTATATGGCTGCCCTTATATCCTCCGTTCGTGAGAATAGTACTAAGGTTACAGCCTACGTTCAAAGCTGTAGGCTAATGGGCATCAAGGTACTTCCTCCGGATATCAATAAGGGACGCAGTAATTTCTCTGTGTCGGGAGATGATATAAGATATGGCTTATCAGCTATAAAGAGTGTCGGAGATGGAGTAAGTGATGTCATAAGTCGGGAGGTCAGGGAGCATGGAGAGTTCACAAGCTTAGAGGATTTTGCTGCCAGATTATCCAACAAGGAAGCGAATAAGAGAACCATAGAAAGCTTTATATGTGCGGGAGCTATGGATAGCTTTGGATACAAGAGAAGCCAGCTTATGGCAGTATATAATGAGGTTATCGATAAAGCCAATAAGGACCGGAAGGATTCTGTGAGTGGTCAGATGAATATCATGGACTTCTTGGCTCCTGAGGAGAAGAAGGCTTTTCAGATTCAGTATCCCGATATCCCTGAGTTTCCTTTAGATGAGCTCCTCGCCAAGGAAAAGGAGATGCTCGGTGTATATGTAAGCGGTCATCCGCTTGATAAGTATATGGATGTTATAGAGAAAAAGGTAGATATTAAGTCCATTGATTTCATCATAGAAGAAAGCGATGAGGATATGGTGGAAACCGAGGTTGATACAGAGCCTAAGGTTACAGACGGCAGGAGATACAATATCGCCGGAACCATAGACAAGGTGAACATTAAGACCACTAAGCGTGGAGATACTATGGCATTTATAACTATAGAGGACCTGTATGGTACCCTCGAGGTTATCGTATTCCCAAGAGAGTATGGTAATTACAAGAGCATAATAAGAGAGGATGCGAAGGTGTTTATAACCGGAAATGCATCGGTTTCAGAGCGGGAGGCAAAGCTTATATTGTCTACTATGGAATCCTTAGATGATGCAAGATATGGTATGCTTGATGAGAATAGAGAATTCTGGGTATGCTTTAAGAATCTCAGGGAATATGAGGAAAGAGAAGGAGAGTTCATAGAGAAGCTTAGTCAGGCAAAGGGTAAGGCAGTTGTTAAGGTTCAGCTTTCTGAGGAAAGAAAGATTAAGCAGATGGGCGACAGACTGCGTGTAAAGTGCGATGTTGCCAAGGAGCTTATAGCAGCCATGCTTGGAGAGAAGAATGTTATGGTTATAGATAAAAATGAAAACACGAAATAAGGAGATAAATATGCTGATTGAATCAACCTCAAATGATCGTGTGAAAGAGATAAAAAAGCTTATGACTAATGGCAGACACCGAAGAAAGAGTGGTCTGTATATCGTAGAAGGCATAAGGATGTTTCGTGAGATTCCTGTCGAGTCGGTAAGAGAGATATATGTGTCTGTGCAGGCAGATGAAGCCTGTAAGACTGCTGCTATGGAAAAAAAGCGTGAGGCACAGGCTCTTGGAAATGATATATCAATATACGAGACAACAGAGCAGGTGTATAAGAGCATGTCCGATACGGAAACTCCACAGGGGATTATGGCGACAGTTGCCATGCCGAGCTACGATTTGAATACGATTCTTGCTTCCAAAGAATCACCTCTTCTTTTGATTATAGAGAAGCTTCAGGATC
>CAMALN010000128.1 GCA_945836565.1 uncultured Lachnospiraceae bacterium | reverse complement strand
GGCATCATTGCTTTCCTGCTTTGCAAGCTTTCCATTTCCCTCAAATGAGAACTTATTGATATTTATCTTTGACTTCTCCAACGCCTTCTTCTTAGAAAGCATAACAGCCCTGTCAGCTATATCCTTAAGCACCTGATAATTCCTGTCAAAGTACAGGGTAAGCTGCTCCTTCACGATATCATCTATCGCCTTGGTTACATCTGTATTTGAAAGCTTGGTCTTAGTCTGTCCCTCAAACTGCGGGTCCGGATGCTTGACTGAAACTATCGCCTGCATGCCGGCTCTTGTATCAGGGCCGCTTAAATTAGTATCCTTTTCCTTCAGCAGTCCAAGCTCATTTCTGGCATAATTATTTATTACCTTCGTAAATGCAGCCTTAAAGCCTGCTACGTGTGTTCCGCCTTCAGGGTTGGTGATATTGTTGGTAAAGCCTATTACATTTTCCTCTCCGTCCTCGGTCATAAGAAATGCTATATCACAAGCTATACCCTCTCTTTCCCCCGAAAAGCTGACAACCGGTGAAGTAAATGTCAGACCTTCTGATATATCCTTTACAAAGGCCGTAAGTCCACCGGGCTGATGGAAGCTTATCGGCTCCTCACCATCCCTCTTATTATGAAATACTATAGTTAGCTCAGGATTCAAGTACGCTGTCTCCTTGGCCCTTTGCTTTATCGCAGAAGCCTTAAACTTTGTCACCTCAAATATTGTATCGTCCGGATACAGTGTTACAGTCGTTCCCGTCTCCTTGCCTTTTATCTTCGTCTTCGGTAAAAGCCCATCGATAAGCTCAGTCGTAGGCTCTCCGCACTCATAGGTATCTGTATATAGATATCCGTCCCTCTTAACCTCTACTATAAGCTTCTTTGAAAGTGCATTTACTACCGCCGAACCAACACCATGAAGACCTCCCGATATCTTATAGGTAGAGGAATTAAATTTACCACCCGCATGAAGTACGGTATATACAACTCTTTCTGCAGTTATCCCTTCTGTAGGATGCAGGTCAACCGGCACACCTCGTCCATCATCTGATACTGTAGCCGAGCCATCCTCATTTATACTTATATATATTTTTTTGCAGAATCCCGCCAGATGCTCATCGACCGCATTATCTATGAGCTCCTGTACAAGATGATTCAAGCCTGCCCTCCCGGTATTTCCTATATACATACCAGGTCTTAGCCTTACAGGCTCTAAGCCCTTCAATACTTCTATATTCTTCGCACTGTATGCCACAATAGCTCCTCCTTGTATAAAACAATATTGATATAATACTACATTTTATGTCATTTAGTAAAATATTTTTATATAAATGTAGCCTTTTTTGCAAGTATATGTTAGAATGTCTTAATAGTTTTTTAACTAAGTATTATTTTTAGGGAGGAATTTTAATTATGACATGTCCTAATTGTGGAATGGAAATGCCGGAGGGAAGCGTAAGCTGTCCTACATGCGGTTATCAGGTTGCACAGCAGCCACAGGGTGATTATTATGCACAGCAGCCACAGGCTCCTGTAAATAATGCAGCACCAATGGCACCTGCTGAACCTGCTAAGAAGAAGACCGGTTTACTTATCGGTATCATCGTTGGTGGTATCGCAGTAGTTGCTGCTGTTGTATGCCTTATACTTTTCGTATTCAACGGAAAGGGTGGCACAGACGGTAAGTACGTATGCTCATCATTGTCAGCATTTGGTATGGATATCTATCTTGACGTAGATGGCGAGGATGTAGAGATGGTTATGAGCTATGATGTAAACGGTGATGGCGAGCTCTCAGATGATGAGAAGGAGTCTAATTCCGGTACTATCGAGTTCGATGGCGATACTTGTACAATCACTATCGAGGGTGAGTCTATGGACTGTGCTTACGATAAGAAGGAAGGCACTATCACTATGAGTGATGAAGCCATGATGGGTATGGAGCTTGTATTCGAGAAGGAATAATTGATATATTCCCGAAAGTCATATTAATCAAATAGAAAAATCGCTGTTTTTGATTATTCGAAAACAGCGATTTTTTATTATTATTTACTTTATAAAGCAGCTTACTAATCCGACTATAACACCGGCGGTCAATGTGTATATACCATACATAAATCCTTTAACGATAGTCTCAAAATTCACTACTATCGCATCTGATTTCATAAGGTCACTTATCACATTGTTAGACCACTCTATAATATTCCCCATATCCGCAAGCATAAGCACCAGCATCGCAATTGCAAGCAGACACGGAATGATTCTGAATATCGGAACCCTTACAAATGCAAGTATAAGCATAAGCGCTATGGCTATATAAAATCCAACCGGAATCGCTCTCCACATACTTGATATAAGAGCCACATTCTTGCAGATTTTCAATATATTATACTGTAAATCCACATCCTCGTGAAAGGCTCTGAAATCAATAGCCGGAAGTAGTATCCCCGCAAGCATCAATGCAGCTGCAATTATACTTATCACTGTACCGGCTGTAATGAACTTCTTTCTTACAGTCTTCGGCTCTTCCAATGTCATTACGGATGTCGCACCATTTTGGTAAAAGCCATAATCACGAATTGTCTCACTATTATATAAGGGGGCTTCCGCCCCCATGACATACGTACTTTCTTCTTCAAGCACTGCATTACATACAGGACACACAATGGTATCCTCTGCAAGCTGCGCTCCACATGACTTACAATACATAATATTACTGCTTTCCTGATATGAGCTTAGTTACTCTTCTGAATGCTGCACCTGCTATACCGATAAGAGCAACGATTGGTCCTATGCCATGATTACAATGACCCTTGATATCATAGTCCTTAATCATATCCTTGCTAGCCTTAATACCATCCATAAGGTCACCATTGAAGAATGCAAGTAACCAGAATACAAGTACTGCTGCAACAATTACAACCTCAACTATCTCAACTGAAGGAATCTTCGCCTTAATGTTTGCTAATGCAGGCATATAGTCTGCAAGCTCTAAGCATATAAGAACGAGTCCTAACACAAGCATCATTATTGCAAAGAATGTAAATGCTCCGTTATCCATCTCTTTTCCAAGCTTAAACATGTTGAAGGCTTCCTTTTCCTTCTCGCCCATAAACTTTATTTTGAGTGAGAACCAGTGGAAGAATGGTGCTATGGTTATAAGTATTGCACCTATCATGCTTATAAGCTTAAGATAATTTGTCTTAAGATCGTTTACAAACTTACCACTGTTGAATGCAGGACCTGCTGCATATCCGCCCATAGGCTGCTGGTACATTGGCTGCTGTGGTGCCTGCTGGTACATTGGCTGCTGTGGCTGCTGATACATCTGCTGCTGTGGCTGCTGATACATTGGCTGCTGTGGCTGCTGATACATCTGCTGCTGTGGTGCCTGCTGGTACATTGGCTGCTGTGGCATTTGCTGGTACATCTGCTGCTGTGGTGCCTGCTGATACACCGGCTGCTGTGGTGCCTGCTGATACATAGGCTGCTGTGGTGCAGCCTGTACAGGTATCGGCTGTCCGCATCCCGGACAACTTGTTGCACCATCTGGAACTATTGCTCCGCATGAAATACAATTCATATTAAAATCCTCCTTAATCAAATTAATAAAAATATAGCATATATATTATTTTTATACAAGATTTTACAAGCTACATTATCTCACTATCTGCCAATTCTTTGCATAATCTGAGCTATACCTTCCTTGCATACTTTTATAAATGTCTTATACACATACGGAATCTGTAGCACGATTCCTCCCATACATATAACAGGACCTATACCCCTGTTTCCATGCCCCTTCATATTAGAATATACACTCGAATAATTCTCAATCAGTTCTTTATACCATGCCACATCAGTTCGTATACTTTTACTATAGAACGCAAGCAGCCATACAGCTATTGCAACCAAAACGGCTCCAAGCCTTATGTATTCAATCGCCTTAATCTTCCCAAGCTTAAAATCCAGATACGGCACCATATCAATAAGCGCTATAAAAAGCAAAACAGCCGCAGCCGCAAGTACAAGTGCGACCAATATCATAAAATGTGTGTTATTTGCCTTATCTGCTTTTGCTAGCTGATACAGACTGCAGCCGTAGTCTGTCTCCCGCGCTATCCCCTTCATAACAAGAGATTCCCATCTGAAAAATGGCGATATGCCTAAGGCGATTGCCCCTATTATTCCCAAATACTGCATCCTAACCTCCTCGTCTAATGTAACCTTCTATACATACTATAACAGTCTGCCTGCTACAAACTTCATCTCATAGGTCTTTTCCTCTGTGAACGGCCATATGAAGCTATATTCCTCTCCATCCATGCTTTGTCTGAATATATTATTCGGCAGCAGCTCCAGCTTCTGTCCTGTCTCTACAATTTTATCTTCATATCCATATATCGTCAATCCGTGTGTAGAGATTTTAATAAAATGTATCAACCGCTCGACTGCTGCCTTATCCATAATCTGTATATGCTCTATAAGCTGACGAAGCTCAGCTTCGTTATAGTTCCTTCTATATCTATATACCAGCGCAGCCAGCCTCGAATTAAGCTGACTTGTAAGCCCTACCACTATACTTATATCAAACTCCGGTGCACTATGAGGGTCACAGCTTACTGCCTCAAGCAGAAGTTCACTTAAAAACTCATGTAACTCTTCTATAGCAACACCCTGATGCAGCATTTCCTCGAATTGTCGCAAGCGCTCATGCTCTATATCATAAAAGCAAAGGTCTACTGCAACAGCATCACCATCAGAGCAGTGTCTTTCTATAGCTTCTTTACATCTTGATTTCTCATTATCGATAAGCACAAGCCTTCCCAGCATCGACAGCTTTGCTATATCTATGTCGTTGCACATTCCTGCTCCCCATATGGCTATGGTTGGGGCTTCATTTCCATTTACGGATACTTTTTCTTCTATATGATGTTCAATGATAGTCGACATCCAATTTGTGAGCTCTTTTCTGTAATTTTTCCATCTGCCATACATGTCCTCAGAAACCTCCGAGGCAATCATCTCATCTATATACATATGCTTTTTCCTTTTATCTTATCTTAAAGCTTCTCTCATCCTCTACGCAGTTAAGCTCCCTTACACTCATATCTCGGATGTCAATGTATCTGTCCTGCTGCAGCCCGCATATCATACGGTCAATCACTGCCTCATCACCCTGCACCTCCATCTTAACAGAACCGTCGTACTCATTATGAACATATCCCGTAAGCCCAAGAGAGTCAGCCATATACCTTGCCTTATACCTAAAGCCTACTCCCTGAACCCTTCCATAAAATATTATCTGCCGTCTAATCATTGTATTCCCTTTCTTTTCTTTACCTTATTACATCATAAAGTCTTTTATGGGTATGTGCAAGTTGTAAATAACACATTATAAATTTCTATTAACCAAATAATGAATTATGTGTACATTCTTTATATGAGGTGAGCAATATGAGAAAACAAACAGAAAAAACAATATTTCTATGTCATATAT
>CAMALN010000127.1 GCA_945836565.1 uncultured Lachnospiraceae bacterium | reverse complement strand
GGCACCCTTGTTTTTATTCTACTCGCTTCAGCTCTTCAAGCTTTGCATTTATATCCTCTATATTCTTTTTACACACCCTATATTGTACAATCCAGCTTATAGCATAGGATACCGTATAGCTCAGACTCAATGACACCATCGTCTGCACATACTTGTGGAATCCCCAGCAGAAGCAGCCTACCGAAATCCATACAATGCTCGAAAATATAAAATATATTATACTTTGCACAAGAAGACTCAATCTCTCTATCTCCATTATGACTGTTCCTCCGCCAAGCACTGCACTCATAAGCCCTATAAGAAAAAGCTGTATCAGCAATGCAGCACTTTCACTTGGAAATCTGTCCATATATTCCGGAAGCATTGGCACAAAGCCTCCAATAAGCGTGATTATCATATATATCAGCAAAGTAATTGCAATCGAAAAGCTAAATGAGAACACAAATCTTTTTATAAATTCCTTAAGCATATCTTCCTCCAAATAAGCTATATTCCTAACGCCTTCTTTATCTTCGTCACATACCTTCTGGATACATACGTATCGATATCTCCTTCGAGAAACATCCTTATGGTTCCGGTCATACTTGTATCCATACGAACTAACTTCTTAACATTTATTATCTCGGAATTTGATATTCTGACAAAGCACTTATCATCCAGCTTTTCTTCAAGCTCATATAGTCTTTCCTTTATCCTATACTCACCGGTTTGTGTTGTCACATACACCTGCTTATTCGCACCATATATCCTGATTATATCCGACACAGGCACCATAACTGTCTCATCTCCCGCATACGCGACAAGGCTGGTGTCAAATACACTCCTTGCAAGCCTTAGCGCTTCATTTATGGCTGCATCGTTCCTGTCACTGCATATATGACATTCCATCTCTTTATATTGTTTATCTATCAGCAATTTAACTTTCATCTCGGTAAATTTTTCAATTCCTTCTTCAAATCACTTCTGATACTCCAGTGCCAGAAAAACTCTCCTGTAAATAAAACCTTATGCACCATATCCTCAGATATCCATGCCTTGAGCAGGCGTTTTACAGAATAGATTCTCTTGCTTGCCTCTATATGCTCAAGCTGTAATTCATAGGGTGACATATTCTTCGGCCTGTGTACAGTATTTCCGTTATACTTATCCCAGCTTTCATGAAGCAGTCTGTCCTTATTATTCTCATACGCAGGTGTGCCGGGTACAAAATACATACACTGTATCAGGGTACCCTGAATGTGATTCTTTATAACAAAGTCAGCCAATGCTTTTCCGCAGCCCTTCTTCTGATTATCTGAGCCAAGTATGAATAAGCCTCTCACACTCATTCCATGCTTTTGAATATTCTTGATTGACGCTTCAATATCTTCAACTGTACTTTTCTTATGATATGTCGCAAAGGATTCATCATCTATAAACTCTATGCCCATATCAAGTTCAAAGAAGCCTGCCCTCTTAAGCAGCTCGAGCATCTCATCATCAAAGCCGACCTCGTATCTGGCCTGTATATTGAATCTATATTTGATTCCGCTATCTATAATTGCATTCAATACATCGATTGCCCACTTTCGGTCCGCAAAGAAATTGTCATCAGTTATCCATAGATCCTTAACCGGACGAAAACGATTCTTATGAAAAAAGTCAATAGAGTATTTGATATCATCAACTACGTTTTTCGGAGTTCTGGTTCTTACCCTGTGTCCAAAATGCTTTACCAAAGCACAATAGTCACAATTATGAGGGCATCCCCTTGACGCATGCACCTGCGGCCATATAGTAAGATGTCCGACCATCTTCTTATAATTATGTATAAGCTTCCTATCCGGAATTATATCCAGATTAATCGGTGGTTCAGGCATACCCATACTTACAAGCTCGCCATTTTCACTCCAGGCAATCCCCTTGAAATCAGGCCTTTTATGCTCTGCAATAGCACGTATAAGCGGAAGTATAGTTTCATCTCCTTCGCCAAGCATCACATAATCCGCATGCTCTGCTGCCTCGACTGCATTCATAGAAGGATGGAGTCCTCCCAATACAACTGTCGCCTTAGTATTCCTTCTGAAATAATCAGCCAGCTCATAGCCCCTTATAGCCGCAAATGTAAAGAATCCAAGAAAGATAATATCCGCATCGGACACATCCTTCATATCGATTTTGGATATTGCTTCGCTATACATATATGTATCCGGTATCTCTTTTTTCACAATAGTAGCCAGAGTATTCAAGCCTACAGAGGGTGTCCTTATATATCTGTCATACACAAAATAATTAAGTATAGTCTTCTTGTATGGTCTGTTGCCCGGCTCTACAAATCTAATTTTCATATATCCAAAATCCTCTCAAACGCAAAAAGGTGTCCGGCGGAACTTTTACGCCAGACACCTTAAATATCATAATAATTAGTGGTGGAAAAGTCTAATACCTGTAAAGCACATCGCTATATCATACTTATCACAAGTTTCTATAACATTATCATCTCTGATTGAACCACCCGGCTGAGCGATATATCTGACACCACTTCTGTTTGCACGCTCAACATTATCTCCGAATGGGAAGAATGCATCCGAACCAAGAGCTACATCTGTCAGCTGGTCAAGCCATGCGCGTCTCTCCTCACGGGTGAATACCTCCGGTTTTTCTGTGAAGAAGTTCTCCCAGATGCCGTCTGCAAGTACATCCATATAATCATCACTCATATAGACGTCTATTGTATTATCTCTGTCCGCACGACCAATCTTCTCCTTGAAAGGAAGATTAAGCACCTTCGGATTCTGGCGGAGGAACCAGTTATCAGCCTTGCTTCCGGCAAGTCTGGTACAGTGAATTCTTGACTGCTGACCGGCACCGATACCTATAGCCTGTCCGCCCTTTGCATAACATACCGAATTTGACTGTGTATATTTAAGAGTAATCATGGCTATGGCAAGATCCATCTTTGCCTGCTCAGGAATGTTCTTATTCTTTGTTACTACATTTGCGAAAAGCTCATCGTCTATAACAAGCTCATTTCTTCCCTGCTCAAATGAAACACCGAATACCTCCTTAGTCTCAAGCTCAGCAGGTACATAGTTCTCATCTATCTTAATAACACAATAATTACCCTTCTTCTTTGCACTCAAAATCTCAAGTGCTTCTGGCTCATAGCCCGGAGCGATAACTCCGTCTGAAACCTCTCTCTTGATAAGGTTCGCCGTAGCTACATCACAAACATCCGAAAGAGATATAAAATCTCCAAATGATGACATACGGTCAGCACCTCTTGCTCTTGCATATGCATTTGCAAGCGGAGTAAGCTCACCCATATCATCTACCCAGTATATCTTTCTCTCAACCTCAGAAAGTGGAAGACCTACGGCTGCACCGGCCGGGGAAACATGCTTGAAGGAAGTAGCCGCCGGAAGACCTGTGGCCTTCTTAAGCTCTCTTACAAGCTGCCATCCGTTAAAAGCATCCAGAAGATTAATATATCCCGGCTTACCATTTAATACCTCGAAAGGAAGCTCACTGCCATCCTTCATAAACACTCTTGACGGCTTCTGATTAGGGTTGCATCCGTACTTCAACTGCATTTCGTTCATTTTATATCCTCCATCGTATAACACGTATTATAAATTAGTATGCTATGATAATTATACTATTATCACCTTCTAAACTAGCTGTTCTTGTTGATTATCTTTGTTTCATAGGTTCCGTCAGCTATATTGATGTACCTTACAAAAAGCGATACCTTATTATCTGCATCGAGACTGTTCCAAACCGTATCTGCAAACTCATTCATGTCATCCGGAATATTTACAAGAGTTGGCTCACCCTGATAGCTTGGAAGAGGATTTCCATCACTCATATATGTGTGGATGAATCTGCCCTTTCCCGCTGCCGGATTAGAATATGCAAATGTAAATCTATTGCAGCTGTCAGGATCGCCATCATCGCTTTTAAGTATTGACATAGCGAAATTATAATCACCATTCTCGATATGAAGAACCCCCGATATTCTAGGAGTATAGTTTGGAGCATCCGGCTCAAACTCTCTTGTACGGAGTGACTGCTCAAAGGTCATCTGCTTGTCCATAAGCTCATATATTGTGTCTGTCTGATCGCCATTTGTAACGATAGTCTTGTTACCAAGCACTCGCACCGGAGCATATATTATAAGGCTTGGATCCTCAAGCTTTGAAGGATCAAAGGCCTGAGTTCTTATACCCTCTCCATCCTCTACGAATACTCTGTTACGGCTGTTCTCACTCCTGCCCATGATAAAATACGCAATAGCCGCCTTGGTTCCATCCGGTGTCTTGCCTATAATTATTCCTCTTCCCGGATACGATGTAGAGCTAAGCTCTGCTGCCAAATCCTTCATTTCCATATCTAAATCTCCTTTTTTATTATCGTTGGTTCAATTTGATCTAAGTTTATATATTAACCCCGCAGTTCGTGGTATTACATATATTGCACTCTATTTTACTACGAAATTAACAATCTTGTTTGGTACATATATCTCCTTAACCAAGGTTTTACCCTCCAGGAAGGATGCAACCTTCTCATCTGCCTTAGCAGCCTCAAATGCAACCTCCTTGTCACAGCCATTAGGGATAGCAATTGTACCTCTGACCTTACCGTTTACCTGAACACCTATCTCTACTGTTGACTCAACAGTCTTTGCCTCATCATACTCCGGCCATGCAGATATCGAGAGGAAATCATCATGTCCTAAGCTCTCCCATATCTCCTCAGTAAGATGCGGAGCAAACGGTGCCAAAAGCTTAATGAATGTCTCAAGCTCACTCCTGCTTAAGCTTCCGACATTGTAAATGCTGTTGAGAAGTCCCATAAGTGTTGCAATAGCTGTATTGAACTTAGTCTCCTCAATATCAGATGAAACCTTCTTGATAGCCTTGTGGAAGCTAACCTCAAGCTCCTTAGTAACATCCGCATCAGAAACCATATCTGTAAGCGCTGCTACACGCTCTAAGAATCTCTTGCAGCCCTTAACCGAGCTGTCATTCCATGGTGCAGCCGCGCCATAGTCTCCCATAAAGAGCACATAGGTTCTTAAGGTATCTGCACCATACTCCTCAACTATATCCAGAGGGTCCACTACATTTCCCTTCGACTTGCTCATCTTCTCGCCATCCGGTCCTAAGATAAGTCCCTGAATAGTACGCTTTGCATATGGCTCCGGAGTATTTACAACGCCCTCATCATAGAGGAAATGATGCCAGAAGCGCGAATATATCATATGTCTTGTAACATGCTCCATACCGCCGTTATACCAGTCAACCGGCATCCAGTAGTTAAGCTTATCCATGCTTGCAAGCTCTTTATCATTATTCGGATCAATATATCTAAGGAAATACCATGACGATCCTGCCCACTGAGGCATAGTATCAGTCTCTCTCTTAGCTGCTCCCTTACACTTAGGACAAGTGCAGTTTACATAACTGTCCACACTTGCAAGCGGTGACTCACCATCCTGTCCCGGCTCAAAATTCTCAATCTTCGGAAGCTTAAGCGGAAGCTCCTCATATGGTACGGCAACTATGCCACAGCTTGGAC
>CAMALN010000126.1 GCA_945836565.1 uncultured Lachnospiraceae bacterium | reverse complement strand
CGAATATCTGCAACACAGCGGTAGTCTACACTAGAATTGCCGACGCAGATAACTATGACAATATATATCAGTCTGATTTGCTTGGCTGGGTCGGGCAGATAGGCTTCGGAAGCAGTGATGCATATCTTGCAAATGTATACACGGCAGGTGAAAATGAGAATCTGGCAGCAGTTGGGTTCTATGCAACTGCTCCTGGAACAGAGTTCGATGTATATGTGGTGAGGGATTTTGTTAACGAGGAGTCTTTAAAGGAGAGGGAATTCGTAGTATCGGGTTCAATGAAATATGCAGGCTACTACACAGTGGATTTCCCGGAGGAGATAGAGCTTAGTGACGGTGAAAGATTTGCGGTAGTAGTTAAGATAAAGACGCCGAATGAAGAGCATCCTGTAGCCATAGAATACAATATAGATGAGCGAACGGAGAATGTGGATATAAGTGATGGTGAAGGATATATCAGCTTATATGGAGAGCTTTGGCAGAATGTGGAATCGAAGGAAAACTGTAATGTGTGCCTCAAGGCATTTACCAATAACAGATAATATATACGAGGAGGAACGCTTATGAACGAAGTTCATAATTAGGATGCGTTCCGACGACATGTCATAGAGAGGGGCCCGCATAGCGGGAAAGTCGGCTATGACTTACATATTATGAGAGGAGGTTAGTCTATGTTAATAAGCGGAATGAGTAATAATTATACTATACCGGTAAGTAATGTAAGTAGAGTAACTCCTGTAAATGCCGATAATACGGTTGACAGCTCCTCAAGGGTATCACAGGCTGGTGAATGTCAAACCTGCAAGAATCGTAAATATCAGGACGGTTCAAATGAAAATAATGTCTCATATAAGACGCCCGGTGTGATAAGACCGGAGGAATCTTATTCAAAGGTCAGTGCTCACGAGAGAGAACATGTAGCGAATGCAATCGCAAAGTCTTCAAAGCCGGGAGCTGAGCTGGTTAGTGCTTCGGTGTCTTTGAAGATGGGTGTATGCCCGGAGTGTGGAAGAGTTTATGTTGCAGGAGGAGTTACTAACACTCAGATAAAATACAGTGAGCAAAGTCCATATGATAAGAATAGAAAGGCATACGAAAAAGAAGCCCTGACAGGAGGCAATTTTGATGCGACGGCTTAGTTTTGCTTAGAGTATTATAAGTTGTATTTTATTAGTGCTTTCACAATTTTGAATAAAAGAGCAATTTCTTTTGAATCCATTTTACAAAGTTTACGTATGCAAGACATTTCCTCTTCTGTAAAAGTCATATTATTGGAATCGTTGTATCCAATCATTTCTTTACTTAATTCTCTTATGTCTTCGGGGATTAAAGCATAGAACAATTCCAAAGGATGTATTTTATATATGATTGATAATCGTATTATGGTTTCTATAGAGGGAATGCGGTCACCGATTTCATAGTGGGAATATGTAGTGCGGTCGAGAAACAGCTTGTCAGCGACGGTGGCAGATGAAAAATTATATTTGCGACGAAGCTTACGTATGATGGAAGAAAAATTGTATTCAAACATAAAAAATCCTTTCTTTTTTGTATAAACGCTATCACAAGCTATATATAAAAGCAATATTGATAAGGTTAGTGGGGGTAAAGATGAGTAAAGCAGATGATTTGTTTATTTCTATGTGCAAGGATATAATCGAAAATGGATATAGCACTGAGGGTGAAAAGGTAAGACCGAAGTGGGAGGATGGCTCTTATGCTTATACGATAAAACGCTTCGGTGTTGTTAACAGATATAATCTGGCAGAGGAATTCCCTGCCATTACACTTAGAAAAACCTATGTCAAGTCAGCAATAGATGAATTATTGTGGATATGGCAAAAAAAGTCGAATAATGTTAAAGATCTGAATAGTCATATCTGGGATGAGTGGGCTGATGAGGATGGTTCTATAGGAAAGGCATACGGATATCAGCTGGGTGTAAAGCATCAGTATAAAGAGGGGATGATGGACCAGGTTGACAGGGTTATATATGACCTTAAAAATAATCCTTATAGCAGAAGAATAATGACCAATATATATGTGCATCAGGATTTGCATGAGATGAATCTGTATCCTTGTGCATATAGCGTGACATTCAATGTGACAGGGGACAGGCTGAATGCAATATTAAACCAGCGTTCTCAGGATGTGCTTGCGGCAAATAATTGGAATGTGGTTCAGTATGCTGTTTTGGTGCATATGATGGCACAGGTTACAGGATTTAAGCCGGGAGAGCTTGTTCATGTGATTGCAGATGCACACATATATGACAGACATATCCCTATCGTAAAGGAGCTTATTGAGAGACCGACATATCCGGCACCGAAATTTACTATGAATCCTGATATAAAGGATTTCTATGAATTTACGGTTGATGATTTTAAGATAGAGGATTACGTAACGGGTCCGCAGATAAAAAATATTCCTATCGCAGTATAGAACCCGTCTATAAGAATGGTGCAAAGAACTTTCATATAAAAAAGGAAAGGCAATAAGATATGGATTTAATTGTAGCAGTAGATAATAATTGGGCTATTGGAAATAAAGGTGATTTGTTGGTTAGTATTCCTGCCGACCATAAATTTTTCAGGACAGTAACTATGGGAAACGTGGTAGTGTTGGGAAGAAAGACCTTGGCGGGATTTCCAAATCAGCAGCCATTGAAGGGTAGGGACAATATTATTTTGTCGAAGGACCCTGAATATAAGGTCAAGGATGCAACGGTAGTTCATTCTATTGATGAATTGCTGGAGGAGTTAAAAAAGTATAAGGATAGAGAAATCTTTGTGATAGGAGGTGGCACTATATATGAACAGCTACTTCCGTATTGTAAATATGCACACGTGACAAAGATTGATTATAAATATGAAGCAGATACTTATTTTCCGAATCTGGACGAGCTTGATAATTGGAGACTGGTAGGAGACAGCGAAGAACAGACGTATTTTGATTTGCTGTATTATTTTAATAAATACGAAAATACGAACGTGAAGGAATTGTAAATTTATATAATATGTATAAAATTACCAAAAAATGTTGGGTGTTTAGATAAAAATATACAAAACCACTTTCAAGTGAAGTAAATTTGTGGTATATTACTTGTAAATTATATTTTATCGGAGGGGTGTTATATGTCAGAAGTTAAATTTACATCTGGTTACAATTTTGAAGGATACGAGATTACTGAGTACTTGGGGTTTGTAACCGGACAGACTGTTAATGGAGCCAATTTCTTCAAGGGACTTGCAGCAGGTATAACTGAGATGTCAGATGAGGAAAGTGAGAAGCTTACTACAAAGCTTGAGCAATCAAATGAAATAGCTATTGAGAAGCTTAAGAAGGTTGCTGCAAGAATGGGAGCGGATGCAATAATTGGTGTTGATTTTAACTACATACAGTTTGCAAATAATTCTGTGGGTACAACAGCTACAGGAACTGCTGTTAAGCTTGCAAAGAAGGAACAGACAGATCCACTTGTTATGAAAGAGCTTTATGTAAGTAATTATTACAACAGATTGGTTCCGAGACCTGTTAAGGTTAAGCTTGCAGGAAACAGCAAGGGTGTTAAGATATCAGCAGATTTCTTCAATTATAATAAGGATGATATAAAAGCAATTCGTGCAGATGTTGAGCTTACAAATCTGTATGAAGAGAAGCTTGTATTGAAGAATCTGGATTTTGTATTTGAAAAGGGAAATATTACCCAGATAGAATCAAATGAAATAGATTGTAAGCTCCCTGCGAAGGATATTATGCTTATAAAGGATTCAAAGGTAACTATATCAAAATATGTTACAGGAACCGGAGTATATGCTTGCAATGATTTGCCTGTAAATGTAACTCTTCCATTACACAGGCTTGCAGCTCTCAAGGAGAAGAGAGGCATCGACGCAGTTGAGAAGTACAGAACAGACGGTATGATTTGGACATGTAACTGTGGTTATGTGAATGAAGCCGGTTCTGAGGAATGTATGATATGCGGACGTAAGCAGGAGGATATGAAGAGCACTTCGAACTTCAATCCTGATGAGATGATTGCAAAGATGCAGACTAAGGAATATGTAATGGAGATAAAGGATGTCCTTATGGATTACATAAAGGATATAGATGCAGGCTACAGAATGCAGCTTCTTGAGATTATGGAGTCAGGTCTTCAGTATGAGAAGACAAGAGGAAATATGAAGGATACCGTAATCGAGAAGGTTGAAAAGGTATTTGAAGGTCAATAATTATTTGAGGTGATGATATGGGTTCGGGACTTAGTATGTCCAGTGTAAATAAGATAAAAGAGCTGGCAGCTGCAAGAGAATATAGTTTGGCTCTGGATATAATTGAAAGCCAGGATTTGACTAAGTCCCTTAATCCTCAATTTTTAAGAACATGTGGTGAGGTTTATATAGAGACAAAACATTATGCCGAAGCCAGAAGGATACTTCTTATGGCGCATAAGATGGCACCGGAGGCAAAGCGTATAATGTTTTCTCTGATAGACCTTTATTATAGAATCGGATATTGGGATGTAGCCCGAAAATATTACGATATCTATATGTTTGATGCAGATGAGTCAGCAGAAGAAACGATACAACTTAAATATTTGAAGAATAAAGCTGAGGGTTCTGATTTAGCCATGCTTCGTGAACTCTTGGGTACTTATTATGCTGACAATATGGATTATCAGTGGTCATATGAATTGTTTATATTGCTATGGCTTTGTGGTTTAAAAGATGAAGCCGAATCGTTGTATATGGATTATTCTGCTACATATAAGAATTCGGAGTATGCCGACACTATATCGGATATTATCAAAGGTTCAGTGGATGCGAAGGAGTGCTTCTATATATATGCATCGCAGCCTGTGGAGGATGATGAGGAAAGTCAGGAGGAGCTCAGACAGCAGGAAATGCTTCTACTTGAAGCTGATGAGCTTAGAATTCATCCGAAGGAGCCGGAGATAACGATAATGGTAGACGATTTTGAGGAACCGACTCTTGGAAGCAGAAGAAAACTTAAAAAGCTATTGAAGAAACATAATGCTTCTAACGAAACAGAGGACAGTGACGATAGTGTAGATGAAGCAGAACATCAGACGGCTGCGGCTTCAGAGCAAAATGAGACTGTTGATGAACGGGATTTAGAAGAAGGAACTGTTGTGGATGCTGTGTCGGCTGAGGAATCTTCGGAAGCTGACAGTGATTATAAGGAATCAGAGGAGTTAGAAGATAGCAATTCTGAGAAAAAAGGCTTTATCTGGAAGTTGTTCAATAAACGTAAGTCTCAAGAGGAATTAGATAATCAGGATGAAATTGAAGAAGACTCAGAAGAAAAGCCTGAAGCTAATTATTTGGAAGATAATATAGATGAGAAAATTAGCTTGAATGTGGAAAATCATAATAGTGAAGAAGTATTTGAAACAGAAGTAGATGCTACATATGAAGCCTCGCAGGATAATGAATTTGAAAAATCGGATGAGAAATCGGATGAAAAACCGAATGAAGATGAGCGTGAAAATGACATAGAAGACATAGAAACTGAAATGGAGGATTTTGACTTCATGCCTGAAGATGAGGAAGAAGAAAAAGGTATATCTGTTTCAGTCGATATTGATAATGTGTTTGAACCG
>CAMALN010000125.1 GCA_945836565.1 uncultured Lachnospiraceae bacterium | reverse complement strand
CCCTAAACTTAGGTAATTCCGTTGCAATAGTTTTATACGAGGCACTTAGACAGCAGGAATTTAAGGGACTTGAAACACAAGGTCAGTTACACAGATATGAATGGTAGAATGACAAAACGGAGTATAAGTCAGATATATAAGGCAGATTTGAGGAGAAGATGATGTATAAGGTTGATGGTAAGAAGCTCATTTGCATTTGCATACTTGATATATTAAAGAAATATACCGATATGGACCACACTCTTGACCAGATGGATATAGTTAAGAAGCTGAAGTCTGATTACGATATGGATGCTGACAGAAAAACCGTAAAGGCAAATCTTATGAGCCTGCTTGATTATGGCATGCCACTTGAGTATACGGAGACGGTTAGAATAAAAAAGGATGGCTCGGAAGAAATACTCATGTCCGATTGGTATTATAATCATGACTTTGATGATGCAGAGCTTCGAATGCTTATAGATAGTGTCTTGTTTTCTAAGACAATTCCGGCGGGGCAGGCGAAGAGTCTTATAGAGAAGATTACTAAGCTGTCAAATGTTTATTTTACCGGAAAGGTTAAGCATGTTTCCAGTTTGCCTGAATTATCGCATACGGATAATAAGCAGACATTGTACAACGTGGAGATTATTGATGATGCTATTACAAAGGGAAAGAAGATAGCCTTTGTATATAATACATATGGAACTGACAAGCAGCTTCATCCAAGACGAGCGGAAAAATATATTGTAAATCCATATCAGATGGTGGCGAGCAATGGAAGATATTATCTCGTCTGCAATTATGACAAATATGACGATTTGTCAAATTATCGAATCGACAGAATGACTGATGTGGAAATTCTTGATGAAAAGGTAAAGGATAGAAATGAAATCAAGGCACTTGAGAAGGGCTTTAACCTTCCTAAGCATATGGCTGAGCATATCTATATGTTTAGTGATGAGCCTGAGACAATTGTGCTTCGTATTAAGAAAGAGGCCATAGGTGAGGTTGTTGACTGGTTTGGTAAATCCTTTGAGGTGCTTGCCGATTCAATGGTAAAGAAGAATTATTGTAGTAAAACAGATGACGGATACGTTTTCATCAGATTGTCGTGCAGTCATAGAGCTATGTTTCACTGGGCTATGCAGTATGGAACAAGTGTTGAGGTTATTTCACCTAAGAGCTTAAGAGATGAGCTTAAGGAAGCCGTTTCTAATATGTTAAAGGCTTATACAGAGACAATATAAATTGATAATCCCTAAATCAGATACATGATTTAGGGATTATTCTGCGTTATTTATCATTTTTTATACGGAATTTGCCATTACTTGTAATTGCCGGTTCTTCCTTTTTAGCAATGTGAACAGGCTTAATAGGTACCTGCATTTCTTTTTGCATTGGAAGCGAGAAAATGAATTCACTACCTTCGCCAAGCTCTGAGGTAAGAGTGATTTGCTCACCATGAGCCTTGATAATTTCCTTTGTAATTGCAAGACCAAGACCTGTACCTGTTTTATCCTTTCCTCGGCTTGGATCTGTTTTGTAGAATCTGTCAAATACTTTTTTGATGGATTCTTTTGGAATACCAACACCTTCATCCTTGACGCTGGTGTAGATTTTATCACCCTTTTCAGTAACCTGTACTATTATCTGTCTTCCCTCAGGGGTGAATTTTATTGCGTTATCAACAAGGTTGTAAATAACCTGTTGGATACGTGTTCGATCCGCATACACAATAGTATTATCCGTAAGAAAAACACTCTTTAGATACACACCCTTATCCTGGCATCTTCCCTCAAAGGTATTGATAGTAGGCGTGATAATGCTCTTCAAATCAAAGTTTGATTTATCCAGCTGAAGGTCAAATGAATCGAAATTATTAAGCTCAAGAAGACCCTGGGTAAGCTTTGTCAGGCGCTTTGTTTCTGTAAGCACGATATTCAAATATTTTTCATGCTTATCAGGCGGAATTGTGCCATCTAGCATCGCCTCAATATAACCCTTGATGGAGGTTAGTGGTGAACGGAAGTCATGCGATATATTAGAAATAAATGACTTTCTATATTCATTTGACTTGCTAAGCTCATCTGCCATCTCAGCCATATAACCTGCGAGCTCGCCGAACTCATTTTTGGCGCTTATATTTGCTCTTGCATTGAAATTACCGGCAGCATAGGATTTCGAAGTTCTTATTATTTCTCGAAGTGGCTTTAGCATGCTGTTGGTGATTCCCATAAGTGCAATGAGGGAAATTATCATTAGAACCAAAAATGGAGTATAGGTTGAAGTCAATGTCTCTACTGCAACATCCTTCATGAATTTAAGGTTGTGGCATAACACTAAGGTGCCTTTATAGTTGCCGTCAGCATATATTGGGAAGCCTACACAAAGCATCTTTTCCTGATAGTAGCCATTCATATCAGATTTCTTCGAAAAGCTCACATATTGGTTGTTGTCTGAAAGATATGATTTAATAGCTGTGTCTTCATCAGTCTGTTCTGTCTGGTCCTGCTTAAGGAACGGACTGATTATTAGTTCACCATCTTCGTTTGCAAACCATATGTCAAGACCGAGAGTTTCCTCTGCATTATTCAAATATTCACTAAATTCAGTTAATGTCATTTTACCGGAAATGTAATCTGCTACCTTGTTGTGTGTCAGCATATTTCCCGCACCTATAATATCAGTCTCAGTACGCTCAAAGAGATGATTTTGAGTGTTCCTAATCGTGAAGAATACAAGGACGGAGAAGATAATAACAACAATAAATACAAATCCGACAACTATTTTATCAAATGCCGTTTTCTTCATTTTTATCTCCGTTATGTATAATTATTTAACTGCAAATTTATAGCCGATTCCCCAAACTGTAAATATTGACCAGTTATAATTGTCATTCAGCTTCTCACGGAGTCGCTTGATATGGACATCTACTGTTCTTGTATCGCCGACATATTCATATCCCCATAGCTTGTCAAGAAGCTGTTCTCGCGTAAATACCTGATTAGGCTTGCTTGCAAGGAAATAGAGTAGCTCGAGCTCCTTTGGAGGCATCTCAAGGTTGTGGCCTTCAAAGGTAACCGTGTAATTGGAAATATTTACAACAAGATTATCGTATTCAACAAAGCTTCCCATGTGATTAGCATTAGTAGCATCGTAGTTTGGCTTATCCTCCTCAATAGTGTTACATCTTCTTAGTAAAGCACCAACTCGTGCAACGAGCTCATTTGAGTCAAATGGCTTTACAATATAGTCATCAGCACCGATTTTAAGACCGAGTACCTTATCAAATACCTCGCCCTTAGCAGAAAGCATTATTATTGGAACGTTTGATATCTTCCTAAGCTCTGTGCATACCTGGTAGCCGTCCATTCCGGGAAGCATGACATCAAGTAAAACCAGATCTGGAGAAAATTCCTGAAATGCCACGAGTGCTGATTCACCGTCAAGAGAAATCTCAGTTTCGTAGCATTCCTTGTTAAGATAGAGCGAGATAAGCTCTGCGATATTTTCATCATCATCTACAATAAGTATTTTTTTCTTGTTCATTAATATACCCCCACTTGTATGTTATTCATAATTATCCTTTTATTGTTATAGCTCTACAACGGTAACACCTGCTTCACCCTCGCCATATTCACCCATGCGGAAGGATTTTACAAAGGACTGCTTTCTCAGATAGTCGTGTATACCCTTTCTAAGTGCGCCAGTGCCTTTTCCATGAATAATGGTTACCTTATGAAGATGTGCCAGCATAGCATCATCTAAATATCTGTCAATCACCATTGTTGCTTCTGCAACAGTCATTCCAAGCACATTAATATCAGGGGAAATGGTAAGTGCCTTGCCCATGCCGCGCTTGCTGTTAATCTGCGCCTGGTTGTTCTTTTGCTTTGGTGTCTCTATAATAACAAGGTCTGAGGCAGGAAGAGAAGCGTTTAGTATTCCTATCTGTACCTTGAGATTACCCTTTGAATCTGCAAGTGAAGTTATGCTTCCTGTGGAATCCATGCTGATTACATGAACTGTATCGCCAACCTTGAAATCTGTAGCCTGGTGGTTTGATTTAAGCTGCTTTCTCTTTTCAGCAGACATTTGCTGGTACTCGTTCATTTTTGTACGAAGCTTCTCACGCTCTTTTTCCATGTCTCTTGCATCAGCCTTGTTAGGATTTGCAGACCATTTGTTGTATTTTCGGATTGATTCATCCGCCATGGATTTGGCATCCTCGAGTATCTCAGCCGCCTCGGCTCTTGCCTTGGCAAGAATGTCGTTTTTCTTATTAGAAAGCTCTTCATCTTTAACCTTTGCCCGATTCGCAAGCATAATGGCTTCTTCCTTGTAGCGTGCAATTTCTTCCTTGTCACGCTCTATTTGCTTCTTGCTATCTTCAAGCTCAGCTATCAGAGACTCAAAATCTATTGTGTTGCTGTCAATGTTTTCATATGCCTTGTCAATGATGTAGTCAGGCAGACCAAGCTTCTTCGAAATCGCGAAAGCATTTGATTTACCCGGAATTCCGATAATAAGCCTGTATGTCGGCATAAGTGTTGCAACGTCAAACTCGCAGCTTGCATTTTCAATGCCCGGCGTTGTCATTGCAAATGTCTTAAGCTCTGTATAATGTGTTGTCGCCATGCATTTGACGCCCATGTCATTTAAATGGGACAAAATGGACATCGCGAGAGCTGCACCCTCAACAGGATCAGTTCCACCGCCCGGCTCGTCAAAAAGACATAGTGAATTTGGAGTGACATGCTCCATAATGTATACTATATTGCTCATGTGCGAAGAGAAGGTAGAGAGATTCTGCTCAATGCTTTGCTCGTCGCCTATGTCGGCAAATACGTTGTCAAATACTGTAAGCTTTGAACCATCGAGTGCGGGAATATGAAGTCCTGACTGTCCCATTAGCGTAAATAGACCAAGCGTCTTTAACGAAACAGTCTTTCCACCGGTATTTGGGCCTGTGATAATCAAAAGATTATATTCCACGCCAAGCTTGATATCTACAGGCACAACCGTATGCTGATCAAGGAGAGGATGACGTCCCTGCTTGATATCGATAATTCCATCAGTATTGAATATTGGCTCGCTTCCTTTATATGATCGTGCAAATTGCGCCTTTGCAAATATAAAATCTAACTCCGTAAGAGTAGAGAAGTTGTGTGTAATATATGTAAGCTCAGCGGCAACCTTTGCAGAGAGAGTAGCAAGTATTTTCTCTATCTCGGCAAGCTCCTGGTTTTCAAGCTCCTTTAGCTCGTTATTCATATTTACAACTGAAATTGGCTCGATAAATACAGCCTTACCGCTTGCAGACTGGTCGTGAATCATACCCTGAAAACGATTCTTGTACTCCTGTTTAACAGGTATGCAGTACCTTCCGTTTCTCATGGTAATGATATTATCCTGAAACATCATCTGCTGGTTCTGGTCGCTTATGAGCTTCTGTAGCTGGTTGTGAAGTCTCTCATTTGTCAGCTTTATATTTCTTCTAACTGCCTTAAGGCCCGAAGAAGCATCGTCGGCAATCTCATTCTCCGAGATAATTGCGTGATGTATATCATGGCTTAGGTACTCTAGCGGCACAAGCTCGCTAAATCTCGTATGAAGGCTGTCTGCATCAAGCTGCTTCCGGCCCTCCTCATCTACTCCTTCTGCATCACCAAACCTCTTTGCATTAAGCGCAGTGTCAAGCACACTTGCAACATCA
>CAMALN010000124.1 GCA_945836565.1 uncultured Lachnospiraceae bacterium | reverse complement strand
GGTAGGAATGGTTGCTCTATATCTGTCCGGTGATTTCAAAACCTTAAGCCTAACCTTTTCAAGCTCTTTGCTATTTACAAAAGCTTCTAAAGCATCGTCGAACTCGGTCGCAAACAACCGCATCATACCAACTCCGTTTTCAAGCTGGATGTATCCGTCATATCTTTCTTCCTCGGGGAAATCTCTCTCCGCCAATATATAAAACTCGTCACTTGCATGTATAAAATGAAGTCCGAATTCATCAAAGCATTGCTTCTGAAAGCTCTCTATCATATCAATTATATCGCAGGCATCTTCCTTGCTGAATGCCTCAATAGGATATAGATTATCCCTGAATTTGGTAACACCTGCCGGAACAACGGACACACTACGCATATATGGCAGATATTTCATAAGGTCTGTTATGGAACGTCTTAGCTCCTCACCGTCATTTACTCCCTTACAGCATACTATCTGTCCGTTCATTTCTATATGATTTTCATACAGCTTATCTATATATTTTAATTTATCACCGGCAAATCTGTTATGCAACAGCTTACATCTAAGCTCAGGATTAGTAGATTGCACAGAAATATTTATAGGTGCAAGCTGCATATGAATTATCCTGTCAATATCCTTTTCCTGCATATTTGTAAGTGTTATATAATTGCCCTGCAAAAAGGAAAGACGCGAATCATCATCCTTAAAATATAAGGTATCTCTCATGCCCGGTGGCATCTGGTCTATAAAACAGAATATACATTTATTAGAACAGGAACGATACTCACTCATGAGACTGTTCTCGAATTCAATTCCCAGATCCTCGTCATATTCCTTATCTATTTCGAGAAGCCATTCCTCACCATTACTTTTTCTGATTAAGACCTCAATATATTCATCATTTATGAGATATCTGTAGTCAAACACATCTTCAATTGGATTGCCATTTATTTCAAGCAGTACATCTCCTGCCTCTATCTCAAGCTCTTCAGCGATAGAATCAGGGTATACAAGCTTTATAATATGTCCTTGTTTTTTACTGTCCTTCATCCTTACCATCCTCGAAGTTAGGTACACAGCCTGTTGCAAACGGACTTGCCACGTCACATCTGCCATGATGATATCTCTCGGATACCTTTCCGGGCTCCATATCCATGTCAACACTAACCTTGATTCTTCCAACACCTGAGAGAACCTTTTCATCAAGAAGGTTAACTATATTATCAACATCAGAAATACCATTAAAGTTGTTGTCCATCATTTTCCTCCTTACATAAAACCTTTTAATTTCATAATTATCTCATATCGTTTATTTCTCTATAAGAATATTCGTATCAATGTCCACGATACATACTGCTATATTCTACCACATTTTTATTGATAATAAAACAAACTAAATCAAATAATATAAAATACTGCCACACCCGAAGATGTGACAGTATAATCAAATTCTACATACGAATTATATTATGGCAGGAATTAGTACATTCCGCCCATTCCGCCGCCCATTCCGCCGGCTGGCATAGCAGGAACATCCTCCTTAATATCTGCTACAACTGACTCTGTAGTAAGAAGTGTAGCTGCTACTGATGTAGCATTCTGAAGTGCTGTTCTGGTAACCTTAACAGGATCGATTATTCCGGCTTCAATCATATTTACATACTCTTCCTTGTATGCATCAAAGCCTACACCCTCTGATGATTCCTTAATCTTATTGATGATAACAGCACCCTCAAGACCTGCATTTGAGGCGATATGTGAAAGTGGTGCCTCCATAGCCTTACATACGATGTAAGCACCTGTCTTCTCGTCACCCTCAAGTGTGTCAGCAAGAGCTGCAACCTTCTTGGTAGCATGGATATATGCCGATCCACCACCTGCGATTATACCTTCCTCAACGGCAGCTCTGGTTGCGTTTAATGCATCCTCCATACGAAGCTTAGCTTCCTTCATCTCTGTCTCTGTTGCTGCTCCAACTCTGATTACGGCAACACCACCGGCAAGCTTAGCAAGTCTCTCCTGAAGCTTCTCCTTGTCAAACTCTGAAGTAGTCTCAGCGAGCTGTGTCTTGATAACATTTACTCTGGCCTCGATATCAGCCTTTAAGCCCATACCATCAACGATAACGGTATTCTCCTTGCCTACCTTAACGCTCTTAGCACGTCCAAGCTGATCCATAGTAGTATCCTTGAGGTCGTATCCAAGCTCCTCAGATATTACAGTACCACCTGTAAGGATTGCTATATCCTGAAGCATCTCTTTTCTTCTGTCTCCGTAGCCAGGTGCCTTTACACCTACAACTGAGAATGTACCACGAAGCTTATTTACAATAAGAGTAGTAAGTGCCTCACCCTCGATATCCTCGGCGATAATAAGAAGCTTCTGTCCACCCTGAACAATCTGCTCAAGAATTGGAAGAATATCCTGAATATTTGAAATCTTCTTGTCAGTAATAAGGATATATGGATTATCAAGCTCTGCAACCATCTTCTCCATATCAGTTGACATATATGCTGATACATATCCTCTGTCAAACTGCATACCTTCAACAAGGTCAAGCTCGGTCTTCATAGTCTTAGATTCCTCGATAGTTATTACACCATCCTTTGAAACCTTCTCCATAGCATCTGCTACAAGCTCACCAACCTCATCATCTCCTGCTGAGATAGATGCAACTCTTGCAATGTGTGACTTTCCGTTGATGCTCTGGCTCATCTCTGATATAGCCTCTACTGCAGCATCACAAGCCTTCTTCATACCCTTTCTTAAAACGATTGGGTTTGCTCCTGCTGCAAGGTTCTTCATACCCTCATTTACCATAGCCTGTGCAAGAACTGTAGCTGTAGTTGTACCATCACCTGCTACATCATTAGTCTTTGTAGCAACCTCTTTAACCAGCTGTGCGCCCATATCCTCAAATGCATCCTCAAGAGTAATTTCCTTTGCTATAGTAACACCGTCATTTGTTATAAGCGGAGCACCATATGATTTTGCAAGTACAACATTTCTTCCCTTAGGACCGATAGTAACGCTTACTGTATCTGCTAACTTATTTACTCCTGCCTCTAATGCCTGTCTGGCCTCTGCGCCATACTTAATTTCCTTTGCCATCTTAAAACGCCTCCTAAAATATATAAATTAGATTATTCAACTACTGCAAGTATGTCTGACTGCTTAACTATAATGTATTCATCCTCACCAAGCTTAACCTCAGTACCTGCATATCTTGCATATATAACCTTATCTCCGGCTTTAACCTCCATAGGTATCTTCTCGCCGTCAACTACTGCGCCGGGGCCTACCTCGATTACCTCTGCGTACTGTGGCTTCTCCTTTGCCTGACCTGGAAGTACAATACCTGATTTTGTAGTCTCTTCTGCAACTGACTGCTTTAATACAACTCTGTCTCCTAATGGTTTAAGTTTCATTTTCGTTCCTCCTGTTTCTATTTACTGATTTTAACATTTCTTAGCACTCACTCTTGTTGAGTGCTAATATATTTACTATTTTATCCAATAATTTGAAAAAATCAAGTATTATTTTCAAATTTAACAAATTTATCACATTATATATGTATATGCTTCTGTATTTTTTATTATAACCTATTTGCCTATACCATTTTCACGCCCATAATAGAACAGATATTGCTGAGCATATCCGGCATATTCTCCGTATTTTTCAGATGCAAGAGCTACTATATCCTCTTTTTTCGCAGGAGAATCGTAATACATATATTCCATTATCCGCTTCATCCACACATCTACCGGAAATGTTGACCTGTAGCCAAGTGCAAAAAGCATTACACAGCTCGCAACCTTCTCTCCTACACCCTTAATTGACATAAGGCGCTTCATACACTCTCCGGCACCAATGCTTCTAAGCTCATTTTCATCTATCACACCGCTTACAACCTTTACTACAGCATCTCTTATATATGGTGCTCTGAAACCAACCTTGCATTCTCTGAGTTCATCCTCAGATACATCCTTAAGCTGCTCGGGCGTAGGAAAAAGCTTTATTATACGACCATCCACATCCACCTCGCTGCCGTATCTGTCAGACAAGGTATGTACTATCTTCTTAATGTGAGGTATCTGTTTATTCTGAGATATAATAAATGATATAAGTGTTTCAAAAAAGTCCTGATTCAATATTCTTATACCCGGTTTTGCTTCGATAGCTGTTGTAAGTCTGTCATCTATATCTATAAGCTTGTGCTTTATATCGTTATAATCACGTTCTACATCAAAATAATTTTTCCATACCCTTTCATATGTCTCCATATCAGTCTTATACAATATTACATTTTTATCAATCTGTGAAACATGCAGATATCTGCCATAATTTATAAGCTCATACTCCTTTTCACTAAGCTTTGTAAAATGAAAGCATTGACCACATTCGAGAATTTCCTCTATATCAAAAGCTTCAACATTTTCAAGTATTACGTTTCCTTCTTTTTCAAAACACTTCATATTGGCTCCTTTATCTATATCGTGTACAAAAACTTCTCTTGTAAAAGCAACAGCTATCCGTTATATTAACATATATAGAATTAAAATCAAAGGGGATAAATTATGGCAGAACAGCTTTATACTATACCGGTAAATGATGCATTTTCTACAGACTGTGAGTGTCCTGTATGTGCAATGTTTGCCGAATTAGAAAAAAATGCAGTAGAATACACTATGGGTCCAAGCTATATGGAGGACGATAATCGTGCCATGACCGATGAACTGGGATTCTGTGCCCATCATGTAAGAATTCTATACGGTGAAAAAAATCGTCTGGGTTTAGCTCTTATGCTTAAAACACATACAGACAAAACAATACGTGATTTAAAACAATTGAGTGTGAACAAACCTGTTGTATCAGGTTCACTGTTCAAAAAGCAAAAGATATCGTCTGTAGGGGAATATATCGATAAGCTTGAAAAAAACTGCTTTATATGCTCACGTATCAACAAAACCTTTGACAGGTATATAGATACCATATTCCATCTGTGGAAAAAGGAGCCTGCTTTCCGTGAGAAACTCAAAGCTTCAAAAGGCTTTTGTACATATCATTATGGATTATTATATGATTACGGTCAAACAAAGCTTAAGCAGGATGAATATAATTCATTTATAGATACACTAAATGATGTATACTTTTCAAATATGGAAAGGGTCAATGGTGATATCGGTTGGTTTATAGACAAGTTTGATTATAGATACAAGAACGAACCATGGAAGAATTCAAAGGATGCTCTTCCTCGTGGCATTATAAAAACAAACCATACCATAATAGATAATTGACAGAAAATGGTGCCGGACAATCATGCCTGGCACCATTTTATTATACAGACTTATAATAGCTGTCATATTCATTTTCCAATCGACTGTCATACTCTATGTATTCACCGGTTACTTCATCCTTCGGATAATTCTTAGCCAGATATTCTCTGTATCTGTTAAGCTTACCTTCATATATAAGCTCAAGCTCCGGCCATACTCTGAAATCCTCCGGTCTTACCAGTCCGGGCTCTTTGTTAAACAGTTTTATTCCCGCACTTTTTAATACAAAATATACAAATTGAGAACAGAAAAAATGATATTTTCGTTCAACAGCCTTATTAAACATTACACCCATAATGCCTATGTAATTATATTTGTAATAATTCTTTTTCTCCTTGAAGCGTTCAATTATACGACATATTTTATTATACTCTGTAGGTGTAACCCAAAGCCTGC
>CAMALN010000123.1 GCA_945836565.1 uncultured Lachnospiraceae bacterium | reverse complement strand
GTAACACGAGTTTAGAATCCGCTGTGAGGCGCATCTAAGCGCAAGCGGTCCCGTATTGAAATATATTCTGCCTATGCAAGCGTTATGTCAAAATCTAAATCAATGTCCACAAGCTATATGCAGGCACATTCAGCACATCCTTCTTAAGAGCAACCTGTTCAAGCGAAATCTTCAGCGAAATATCTATGCCCTCGTTCTTCTTTGCGAAGACCTTTACATTCTGCGCCTTTGTTCTCGGAACAAGCTGTATGTCTACAGGAATTGCGCTGTGGTCACTCTCGTATACAAAAGGAACTCTTGCAGTAGCTCCTGATATCCAATAATACAGATAGCCAAGCTTACCGCTTAATTCCTGAAAGCAGTACTGCTCCGCTATGGCTCCGTTTTTTTCCTGCAGAATATCAGCTACTGCAAGCTCCTCGGATATTGGAAGGTTGTACATAGCCCTGAGTAATCCGTGGTCCACAAGGAACAACTCAAAGGATTTGTAATCGGCATGTTCCTCTAACGGAAGTATTGCAGCTGTAAGTCTGGGCAGCTTTCTTGCAAAACCAAGATTGCATAATACCTGTGTAGCCTCGGAATATTCTCTGGCACGTGCGTTTTGCTCTGTGTACTTGTACATGAATTTCTTGTTATCACGCTCGAGCTGTGATGGAATTGATTTCCATATTCTTCTGCATCTTTGCGACATAGAGGATGACAGCTTTTTATATATTATGGTTTCATATTTCTTGATAATTTCATTCTGCATAGAACGAATCCTTGAATAATTTTTTGTTTTGATATATTCATTTACTATGCCCGGCATTCCACCGATTAACAGATAATCACGAAGATAATTCAATATAGCCTTTTCCTCGAAGGGATTGAGTGGCACAGATTTGTTGTTGTTTATTGCCGCAATGAGAGGATGGGCTTTTTGTGCTATCAGATATTCCTCAAAGGACATTGGCCTCATACGGATTATCTCGAAAATATCCTTATAGTGATATTGATATGGTGTGATTTCCATGGTTGATGCAACTACAGAGATACTGTATCCCGGATGCAGCTTCTTAAAGTTATGCATAAGGCAATCAGATATACTAAAGCTCTCTGCATCATCAAATATAAGCATTGCTTTTTCAAAATCGGTATCGGGATATCTTTCTGACAGAAGCTTGTCAACAAGAGTAACCTGTGCATCTAAAATTGGCTTGATGTCAGGCAAATCAAGTGGGAAATCATTAGATTGTATCTTCTTTACAAGGTCCTTGTCCAGATTGTTCAAGGTAAGCAGGCTGCATATATCAGGATTGTCGCATAGATTAATATACACAAAGCTCGCAAAAAAGCCTGTGGCAAAATCCTTGATTGCCCAGGTTTTTCCTACACCGAGTGCGCCCTTCACATATAGAAGCTTTCGGCGAGGCTCTTCATACCAGCTCGCAAAATCATTTATAACCTGTCTGAACATAAACCTTCTCCTTTTTTGACACATTTATTTTAGTAAATAATAGTATATAAGTCAAGAAGCCTAAAAAAATGGAAATAATATCTTATTCTTACTTGTTAGCAGGTGTTAATTTTGTTATAATTACGACTGGTGATTACTTGTTTTAGATAATTATTAAAGGGGAATAATTCATCCTATGAGCAATAATAAATGGAATAAAAATTATATACGTATTGGTATTGTAATTACGGTGTCTATCTGTATCTGTATTCTCTTCTCTGAGGTAATAGGACAATGGAAGAGTATACTTGCGGTTATTGGCCGTTTTTTCAGTGCTTTGACACCTGTAATTATAGGTATTATTCTTGCGTTTTTACTGAATCCTATTATGCTGTATATTCGAAAGGGCTTGAGTACGCTTATATTTAGGATTTTTTACAGCAAGAAGAGATGTGCTGCACTTGAGCTTTCTGTCGAGGATGAGGCTGACAAATATGATGTTATATATAAACGCACAAAGGCGCCGTCTCTTATCTTGACTGTAATAGTATTTTTGGGCATAGTGGCAGGCTTCTTTGTGCTTGTCATACCAAGCTTTTACACAAGCCTGCAACAGTTGGTTCAGGACATTCCGAATTATCTTAGAGAGGTTCAGGAATGGGTAAATAAGATGTTCGCAAAGAATGATAAGCTTGAAGGAAAGCTGACTGAGCTTCTGACATATACTGAGACGCATCTTATGGACTTTTTTGAGCAGAAGATTATGCCGAATATGGACACCATAGTTATCAAGGTATCAAATGGTTTGGTAGTAGGTGTTAAGGCAGTCCTTAATTTCTTTGTTGGCATGATAGTTATGATATATATGCTTGCAAGCAAGGAGACTTTAATTGCACAGGGTAAGAAGGTTATATATTGCTTGTTCTCAAAGAAAAGAGGTAACAAGATATTAAGCGGTCTTGCATATGCTAACACTGTATTCGGTGGATTTATCAATGGTAAGATTCTGGATTCATTCATTATCGGTGTAATGTGCTTTGTCTTTACAAACAGCATGAATTACAGCTATGCAGTTCTTATAAGTGTAATTATTGGATTTACAAATATCATACCATTCTTCGGCCCGCTTATAGGAGCAGTGCCGGCAGCCTTTCTTGCGATTATGGATGGTCCGATTATGTTTGTTATATTCATAATATTTGTTCTCTGCTTACAGCAGTTTGACGGAAATATTCTTGGACCGATAATACTCGGAGATTCAACAGGTCTTTCCGGTATGTGGGTTCTGGTTGCAATATTGGTAGGAGGCGATTTGTTCGGTGTTCCGGGCATGATTCTGGGTGTTCCTGCATTTGCCTGCATCTATGCGTTTGTAGCTGTAAACCTGAGAGATTCGCTGCGTGCAAAGAAGCTTTCATCTAAGACTGAGGATTATTACAGACTGATAGGCTTTGATTTGAAGACGGGTAAACCGGTATACAGGTCAAAGCATGAAGAGAGAATTACAGCCAGACAGCGTAAGAAAAAGCAACGTAAGATGTGGAAGAGACAGAGAGAGCTTTCTATGCTCGAGGATGCAAATGAACAGTTAGGAGAGACAGAGAAGTTGCTTGAGGAAGGAACGGATATATCCGGTGATACAAAAACCGGTGCATCGAATAATTCTTCGGAGGCAGTGGATAAGAATAACGATAGTAATATATCAGATAATAAATAAATTGTGATTATAAGTCTAAGGAGGCGGACATATGGCTAAGGGAAGTTATACAAATAATCAGATACTGGAATGGATGGGATATTTTTCAAATAAGCAGGATGTAAGTCCGGAAAAGATAAAGATACTTGACATCTGCGGAAAGATGAAGAATGTCATCCCTTTTGTGGAGACTCATAAGAGAGTACTTGTATTTGCTGATGAGCTTCATGAGGATCTGTTTTATGATTTCTGGGAAGCCGGCTTTGGAGAATATGATATATGGTACGGAGCAGGAACAAGTCTTGCGATTCCCATTAAGCAGGCAAAGCTAAAAGAGGTTATCAATCAGAAGATAACAGGACCTACAGTAATCTATATCTTAAATGAGAATACAAGAGAGTCATACAGAATTGGTATGAAGAACGATATGTTCTCAAAGGGACCGATTAAGTATGTCGGCAATGAGATAAGAGCCGTGATTATGAGTAAGCTCGCTGTAGGAAGCCAGGATACCATATGTCTTGTCGATGCAGAGAGCATAGCCATAGAGGCCGCATTTGTGGCAGTAGACGGAACTATTATATGCGTTGAGAATGATAAGGGCGCAAAGGAAACCATGGAGGACAACGTAAAGCATTTCGGTGTGCACAATGTTAAGATTATACCAAATCTTGACCAGGAGTGTATGGACATCATCCCTGAGCCACGTCTTTCATTTATCGTTGCAAATAAGCATCTCGAGGAGGATATCGCGAGACTTATCAAGAAGAATCCAAGGATGCAATTTGTCATATATACACTTGAGCTTGATATACTTGCAGGCATCAAGGCACTTTTCGAGAAGTATGGTATAGGGAATATGGAGGTTATGCAGATTACCGTTTCAAAGACGGATAAGAATTCTGTATTCGTAACTCAGCCTTCACCATGGCTTATCACGGGTGAGGTGCTGTAGTATGTCTATAGAGAATATGCCGAAGGATCCGATGATGTTGCTTAGCTTCGTGAATACAAGGATGCGAGATGATGCTCTTACCTTGGAGGAGCTAGCGGCACAGTTTGATGTGGATGCGGACGAGATAATATCCAAGCTTGCAGCTATTGATTATACATATGATGCGGAAAATCGCAGATTTGTGTAAAATGATATTAACACGGACAAGCTCTGTGTACATAAGATATATAACTGCCCAAGGCAGTTAATTCAGGAGGATATAAGATGAGACATGATTTTAAGAAGATTGAGCCTAAGTGGCAGAAGAAATGGGAGGACGCCAAGATATTTGAGGCAGTTGACGGAAGTGACAAGCCTAAGTTCTATGGCTTGGTTGAATTCCCATATCCAAGCGGTGCAGGTATGCATGTCGGACACATTAAGGCTTATTCCAGTGTAGAGGTTGTATCAAGAAAGCGCAGAATGCAGGGATATAATGTGCTTTTTCCGATTGGCTTTGATGCATTCGGATTACCTACAGAGAACTATGCGATAAAAACAAATACACATCCCAGAGAGATAACAGATACTAACATTGCGAGATTTTCAAATCAGCTTAAGAGGGTTGGCTTCTCATTTGACTGGAGCAGGGTTATAGATACCACTGATGAGAATTATTACAAGTGGACACAGTGGATATTCCTCAAGATGTTTGAGAAGGGCTTGGTTTTCAGAGATACAGCACTCGTAAATTATTGTCCGTCCTGCAAGGTTGTTCTCTCAAACGAGGATAGCCAGGGTGGCAAGTGTGATGTATGCCACAGCGATGTCGTACAGAAGTCAAAGACGGTATGGTATCTTAGAATCACAGAGTATGCTGACAAGCTTTTGCAGGGACTTTCAGAGGTCGACTATCCGGGAAATGTTAAGCAGCAGCAGGAGAACTGGATTGGTAAGTCTCAGGGAGCATTTGTGAATTTCTCAATTGCCGATAAGGATGAGAAGCTTAAGATATATACAACAAGACCGGATACACTTTTCGGTGTAACATTTATGGTTATTGCACCGGAGCATCCGCTTATCGACAAGTATGCAGACCAGATTGCCAATATGGATGAGGTGACTGCATATCGTCAGGAATGTACCAAGAAGACTGAGTTCGAGAGAACACAGCTTGTAAAGGATAAGACAGGTGTTAAGCTTGCCGGATTAGAGGCAATCAATCCAGTGAATGGCAAGAAGATACCTATATTCATAGCAGATTATGTTATGATGGGCTATGGTACAGGAGCTATTATGGCGGTACCTGCACATGACCAGAGAGACTATGACTTCGCGAAGAAGTTTGGTATAGATATAATTCAGGTAATCAAGGGTGGAAATATTGAGGAGGCAGCTTACACAGGCGATGGTGAGATGATTAACTCAGAGTTCCTCAATGGTTATAACAACAAGAAGGATTCTATCGCACGTATGGTAGAGGAGATATCCAAGATGGGTATAGGTGAGGCCGGAGTTCAGTACAAGATGAAGGACTGGGCCTTCAACCGTCAGAGATATTGGGGAGAGCCGATTCCTCTTATCCACTGTCCAAGCTGTGGCATAGTTGCCGTACCATATGAGGAGCTTCCGCTTAAGCTTCC
>CAMALN010000122.1 GCA_945836565.1 uncultured Lachnospiraceae bacterium | reverse complement strand
TAATCCCATTCTCTGGAAATGTAAAGTGAGGTAAATTTGTATATTGTGTTACCATGACGCTCGCATATGCTACAAATATTTTTCTCCAAGGGCCTTTAAAGATGTCCCTTTCCGAAAAAATTTGTATCATATGCGAGCTGACGATAAAAAAGCATTCTATATGTGTCTGTCATCTATGCATCCGTATGACGCTCACATATGAGACAAATAATTTTCTACAAGAGCCTTTAAAGATGTCTCTTTCCGAAAATATTTGCCTCATATGTGAGCTGACTAGAACACAAAAAAAGAGTAACAATATGAATCTCATCATATCATTACTCTGATTTTTACTATTCGCAACCTGGACGGATTATTACTCTATATCTTCTGTTTCCGGTAATATTTCTTCCGAGGCAGCGTTGATTTCGTTTATATATTCTTCTGTTGCGGCGGTTTCATCTCCTTCTTCGTTGTAAAGCTCATAATCAGTATTTAGATATATGCCTATCTGTTGCTTATGGTTAAGGATTGTTACACTTTCCTTATCTCCGCCATATTCGCCGTCCAAGGTCCATGCTATAGGCTCGGAGGATTTAATAGTTACCTTCGAGGCTTTCGCTGTGAAGAATAATTCATTTTCATCTATATCGTATATATTGTTGGTCAGTATAGATGATATGGTTTTTTGGAATTCAGATACATTCTGTGGCTTTCTTATGAACATGCAGTCAAATTTTCCATCATCGAGCATGACATTCTTCGTACCTCTTATCTTAAAGCCTGCTACAGAGAATGAATTAGTAATCATACCAAATATATACTCACCGGTTATAAGACTGTCGTCAAGCTGCGCTTCAATATAGTATGATTTAAAATTCGTTATGTTCTTTATAGCCTGCAATATATATGCCGAATGTCCCATAACCTTCTTCAACGACTGGTCCGTACTGTACGAAATATCTGTAAATACACCAAATGCCGCAATATATACAAAATACTTGTCGTCAAACTGTCCCACATCAATATGCTTCAGCTTTCCCTCAACTATCTGATGAGCAGCCACATATGGTTTTCTGGATATATTCAGACTTCTCGCCATATCATTGGTGGTGCCTACCGGTATATAACCAAGAGGGGGCTTGTGCTCACCCATCTTCATATATCCGCATACAGTATTCTCCAGGGTTCCGTCTCCACCTGCGCATACCACCATATCATAATTACCGCCTTCGGCAATTACTGTTCGCTCAGCATCTCCCGGATCTGTGGTGGGGTGCATAACCACCTCATATCCGGCCTTTGAGAATATCATAATAATATCAAACAAATCATATCTAATCGCTGTTTTCCCTGCCTTCGGATTGACAATAAACAACAATTTCTTCATAAAGCATCCCCATTTCTTATTAAAGTTACTGTCGCCTTCTCTTTAAATATGCATCAAGACCTTTCCTTCTAAGCTTGCAGGATGGGCAATCTCCGCAGCCGTCTCCTATTATACCATTATAACAGGTAAGAGTCTTATCCCTTACTAACTCAAAGCCGCCAAGCTTATCTGCCATCTCCCATGTCTCTTCCTTGTCTATCCACATCAATGGAGTTATTATATCAAATTCATAGTCCATAGCCAAGTTAATAGTTGTATTTAAGGATTTTATAAAAATATCTCTGCAATCCGGATATCCGGAAAAATCGCTCTGCGAAACTCCTGTTATAATATCAGTTACTCCCCTTTGCTTTGCATATACTGCAACAAATGTAAGAAATATCATATTTCTTCCATCTACAAATGAATTAGGCGTGCCCGTCTCAGGTGCATCGTGGTCAACCTCAATATCCGCCCTTGTCAGTGAATTCGGTGCAAGCTGTGCAAGAAGCTTCATATCAAGTATCTCATGCTCTACATTAAGCTCCTCACAGATATTCTTCGCACACTCGAGCTCAAGCTTATGTCTTTGATTATAATCAAAGGATATTGCATACACCTTTTTATATTTCTTAATCGCATACAAAAGACAGGTTGTACTGTCCTGACCTCCGCTAAAAACCACTACTGCTGCATCCTTATTCTTCATAGCAAAACCTCCATCTCGTTATCCTACAAGTCTTGTACTATCACTAAAACCCAACTGTCTATTCTTTTATAATATAATTACTTTAACGACATCATAAGCCTGTTCTGTAATGTTGCATCCGTCTCAAACCTTCCTCTTAAGGTCGTTGTAACAGTCTGCACTCCATTCTTCTTGATTCCTCTTGCAGTCATACAGCTATGATTGCCCTTTATAACTACAGCAATGTCATCTGAATTCGTAACCTTGCTCATTATATATGCTATATCTGTTCCTATACGTTCCTGGAGCTGCAATCTTCTACATACCATATCTGCTATTCTCGCAATCTTGCTAAGACCAATAACCTTTCCCTTAGGAATGTATGCAACCGAAACCGTCATATCATACATAAGGGCTATATGATGCTCACAATAGCTGAACACATCTATATCCTTCACCAGAACCATGTCTCCCGAATCTGCGTCAGGCTGCTCAAACGTCTTATCAAACATATCCGCTATCTCATCGTTAGTATAATTCATGCCCGCAAATACTTCCTCATACATGTTGGCAACTCGTTCCGGGGTATCCTTTAGCCCCTCTCTGTCAGGGTCATCCCCCAAGGCTTCCAATATACCTCTTATATGCTCTCTTATTTTATCCTTATCAATAGCCATATATCCTCCTTAAACTCCTCTTTTTTCCGGAGTCCATATATATTTGTGAAGCTGAAGCTGCAGCTTCACCTTGTTTAACCCTTCGTGCTTCATATATTCCACAACATCAGCCGGCGTAATCTCACCAAATGCAGTGCTGTAATATACCTTTGTTTTATCCAAGAGATTATATGCTCTGACAATCTCAGTCGCCCTATTCATATCAGCTTCATTTGATATAACGAACTTGACACAATCAATATGTCTTATAATCTCAAGGTTTGATAAACACATCATAGCTTCCATTCCGCTTCCCGGAAGCTTATAATCCATAGTAAATACTACATTCTCGGGCAAATCCATAAATTTGTTCAAATCCACAGCACCATTTGTTTCAATTTCAACATTAAGAGTGTTATCCTCAGCCAGATATTTCAAAAGCCTGTGAATATCTTTTTGAATAAGTGGTTCTCCTCCTGTAAGTGTAACATTTTTCACTCCCATGGATTTGATGTATTCATATATCTCGTGTTCCGACATCTCTTCATATGCCACATCCGAAGCATTGGCCCAGCGTGTGTCGCAATAACCGCAATTCAGGTTACACCCGGCAAATCTTATAAAGCATGCAAGCTCTCCGGCTTTCCTGCCCTCTCCATTTATGCTTATAAATTTTTCTACAACCTTATATACATCCATCCTACACCTCACTATATGAAGCACAGTTATTCGGTGTCTCATATACAGTTGCTTTTACTACCATATATCCCTGTTCAGACATCCTATCATACATATATTTTGCCAGATTCTCGGCAGTAGGTCTCATGTCAAGCTCTATTATACGGAACCCATCCTCCTTTAACGCTTCATAGGTTTTCCCCCTCAGGCTTCCTCTCTCGATTATCAAGCAGTGGTCCAGCTCCTCTACAATTGATGCAAGAGCATGCTTTAGCTCAGAAAAATCGACTATCATTCCTCTGGTCTGTCCTTCCTGATTAAGTCTGTCGCTGCCAACCTCTATCTCCACGCTCCATCTGTGTCCATGAATATTAGAGCACTTTCCTTCATATCCGCTTAGAAAATGTGCACTGTCAAAGTCCGCACTTGTCTTCAATGTATACATATTATATCCCTTTCATACAATATCCGGCTATTCAGACAGTCTGTACCGGTAACAAATAAAAATGCGGCATCAAAAACAGACGCCGCAGATAAATCCACTAACAGTCCTGGTTTTGATCTATGTAGTCCTTTTTCGACTACAATGGCAGGATGGTACAAACGAACTGCCCGTAATATTAAGTTAAGCCTTTTACAATTAATTCTATACCCCGAGGAATCCCTTTACAACCTTCTCCATATCTTCCTTGTCACATACAGTTGTATGACGAACAGGAGCAGTTCTTATATCCTCTATAGCCTGCGGAACCTTTACACCCGAAATGGCTGTAAGCTCATCTACAAGCTCGAAATCAGTCTTGGAATCCTTTGATGCATCTATAGCATTCATAACGCTTCTCGTGAACTTATACGGACTTGCTGTTGAAGCTATGACAGAAGGTGTAGTATCTCCTGTCTTCTCCTTATAGTCATTATAAACCTTAGACGCAACTGCTGTATGAGTATCGATTACATAGCCGTCAGCTTCGAATACTCTCTTTATAGTAGCTGCTGTCTCTGCTTCAGTAGCATAGCCTGCATAGAAGTCCTTGAGCTCATTCTTCATCTCGTCAGTAATAGTGTACTCACCCTTACTCGAAAGAGCCTGCATAAGCTCAGCATTCTTAGCCGCATCATTTCCCGCGATTCTGTATATAAGTCTCTCAAGGTTGCTTGAGATAAGTATATCCATAGACGGAGATGTCGTAAGTATGAATTCTCTGTTCTTATCATAGCATCCTGTTTGGAAGAAATCATACAATACCTTGTTATCATTTGATGCACATATAAGCTTGTCGATAGGAAGACCCATAAGCTTTGCATAATATGCAGATAAAATGTTTCCAAAATTTCCTGTAGGTACAACTACATTCATCTTATCACCGGACTTAATCTCACCACTTGCGATAAGTCTTGAGTATGCATATACATAATATGCTATCTGTGGTGTGAGTCGTCCTATATTTATAGAGTTTGCTGAGGAGAACTGATAACCATTCTCTGCAAGATAAGCATTGAGCTTCTTGTCGGAGAACATCATCTTAACACCTGTCTGTGCATCATCAAAATTTCCGGTTATACCCACAACAAAGGTGTTGTCTCCCTGCTGTGTAACCATCTGCTTCTCCTGAATAGGGCTTACACCATTCTTTGGATAAAATACTATGATTTTTGTTCCCGGTACGTCTGCAAAGCCTGCAAGCGCAGCCTTACCTGTATCTCCTGAGGTTGCTGTAAGAATTACTATCTCGTTCTCTACGTTGTTCTTCTTAGCTGAAGTTGTAAGAAGGTACGGAAGGATAGAAAGAGCCATATCCTTGAATGCTATAGTCTTGCCATGGAATAACTCGAGATAATATGCATCCGACTTCTTAACAAGCGGCGCTATCTCATCTGTATCAAACTTTGAATCGTATGCATTGTTGATACAATACATCAACTCTTCCTTGGTAAAATCAGTAAGTACAAGCTTCAATACCTCATACGCAACCTGTCTGTAATCCATCTTTGCCATATCCTCAAAGCTCACATCGAACTTCGGAAGCGAATCCGGAACAAATAAACCGCCGTCATCCGCAAGTCCCTTCAATATAGCCATAGAAGCTGTAGCTGTCTCATTTGCATTTCTCGTACTCTTATAAATCAATTCCATCCTATGTTCTCCTTGTATTCATAATAATCCGTATAGGTGTACCATTATACACCCATTATGGTAATTTGTACACATCAGAATATCTTTTTCCCCATTCAAGTGCTTCCTCGTGTGTGCTAAAGAATATATCTATATGATTTCCTTTTATGGCACTACCTCTATCCTCAACCACATATACCTGTCCATTTATTAAAAGTTTTGTTCCGAAGGCAAACATAGAAGTATCTGCTGCTATAGTACGTCCTGCAGCAGCTATCT